>CACSIN010000002.1 GCA_902705835.1 BD1-7 clade bacterium | reverse complement strand
AGTAGCAACAGTGTTGCCGTTACCCGCACTGTCGTTAGCGGCATCAGCGGCGATGTTCAGTGTTACAGAGCCATCGGCTGTTGGTGTTACCAGTACCGTATAAACTCGACCGCTACCGGCAAAGTTACTCAAACCAGCATTGCCTACAGCAATATCCGCTTCAGTAAAACCGGTCACATCTTCATCAAAGGTGAAGGTTGCTGTAAAGGCTTGATTTACCGGCCCAGTAACGGTTGACGAGATAACCACATTTGGCTGAGTCGCATCGTTGTTAACCGCATATTGAGTAGCAACAGTGTTGCCGTTACCCGCACTGTCGTTAGCGGCATCAGCGGCGATGTTCAGTGTTACAGAGCCATCGGCTGTTGGTGTTACCAGTACCGTATAAACTCGACCGCTACCGGCAAAGTTACTCAAACCAGCATTGCCTACAGCAATATCCGCCTCAGTAAAACCGGTTACATCTTCATCAAAGGTGAAAGTCGCCGTAAAGGCGGCATTCACCGGCCCAGTCGCGGTTGAGGAGATAACCACCCCAGGATTGGTCGCATCGTTGTTAACCGCATATTGAGTAGCAACAGTGTTGCCGTTACCCGCACTGTCGTTAGCGGCATCGGCTACGATGTTCAGTGTTACAGAGCCATCAGCTGTTGGCGTGACCAGTACAGTATAAACTCGACCGCTACCGGCAAAGTTACTCAAGCCAGCATTGCCTACAGCAATATCCGCTTCAGTAAAACCGGTNACATCTTCATCAAAGGTGAAGGTTNCTGTAAAGGCTTGATTTACCGGCCCAGTNNCGGTTGAGGAGATAACCACNNNNGGNTNNGTCGCATCGTTGTTAACCGCATATTGAGTAGCAACCGTGTTGCCGTTACCCGCNCTGTCGTTAGCGGCATCGGCTGCGANGTTCAGTGTTACAGAGCCATCGGCTGTTGGTGTTACCAGCACGGTATAAACCCGACCACTGCCCGCAAAGTTACTCAAACCAGCATTGCCTACAGCAATATCCGCTTCAGTAAAACCGGTCACATCTTCATCAAAGGTNAAGGTTGCTGTAAAGGCTTGATTTACCGGCCCAGTCGCGGTTGAGGAGATAACTACCCCAGGATTGGTCGCATCGTTGTTAACCGCATACTGGGTAGCAACGGTATTGCCGTTACCCGCGCTGTCGTTAGCGGCATCAGCGGTGATGTTCAAGGTTACTGAGCCATCGGCTGTTGGCGTGACAAGTACCGTATAAACCCGACCACTGCCGGCAAAGTTACTCAAACCAGCATTGCCTACAGCAATATCCGCTTCAGTAAAACCGGTCACATCTTCATCAAAAGTGAAGGTTGCAGTAAAAGCTGTATTCACTGGACCCGTAGTGATTGAGGAAATAACCACTCCTGGTAAAGTATTATCGACATTGAAAGTTGCCGAGGGCCCTTTCGAAGGAGCGACGTTTGCCCCGTTACGCGCGGTACTAGCGTTGATGCTAATCCCTAAGCTGCCATCGCCTGTGATATTCGAAAGAGTAACCGTAGGCGTTTCAGTGTTGCCATTAGATACTGATACAATTGCAGATGTACCTGTGTTATTTAGCGTAATTGCAGCCTCAGTAAGGCTCACCTCACTTGCATCCGAATATGTCACCGTATACGAAACAGGCCCAGATGAGGCCTGCGCAACACTCGGGGAAGAGATAACTAAACTCGGCGTTGCTGCTGGCAACGCTGCCATATACGATACTGTTAGATTTTCAGTAGCAGGGTTTGTAACACTTGGTTCATAGACATCATTGGCTACTGCCGCCGGCACTTCAACAACTACGTTACCGTTCGCGGACGGAATAACATCCAGCGAGTAAATCTCTCCACTACCAGTAAAGTTATCAACAACACCGTTGCTAAGAACAAGGTCCGTCGCATCAAAGCCGGTAACGGGACGACTGAATGTCACATTAACCGGAATCGGCGAAATGGAAGTCGATTCAGTAGCAGTGGTTGTGATTAAAACTGTAAGGCGCTCAACCACAAGTGTTGCCGAAGCGGATTCCGTAGCGGTATTTGCACTATCAACAGATGCTGAAAGGCCCGAAGTCACACTGGTGTAATCACCCTCTGATGCGCCTAAAGGAACAGTGACTGACACATCGAAAACACAAGACTCTCCAGGATCCAGTTCACCTGACGACACAATTAAAAACGTCGGTCCACTAATCGATGAGGAAGGTCCACAAGGTTCTGTGGGTAACACCCCACTAACTGCCACCCCAGACAAAATATCACTTAAATTATCAGTAAACTGAATAGACGAAGCCGCAGGTGCAGAAGCACTGTTGGCAATGGTATAACGCATTACAACGTCTGAACCGGGAAGAGCGGCATCTCCGACAAATTCTTTAGTGAACGTTAAACCACTAATGAGCAATGTATCCGACACAAAGCTTGTTGTTGGCGCTAATCCAGCAACCGTTGACGTCAATGTAGAAGTGGTCACAGTATAACTACTTGGAGCAGCAGAAGCCGGCACCTTCAATTCAACAGAAAAAGAGCAGGTTGTTCCCGGAGCCAGCGAAGCACCTGTTAGCGCCAATGTTGAAGTACCACCGAATAAGGAGCCCGTACCACAAATATCAGATTGAGCCGAAGAGATTGACGCTAGACCTGACAATACTGAATCTAAGTCGACAGAATATTCGATGCTAGTCGCATCAGATGTTGCATTTGCACTCATCACTAGCGAAAACTCCGCTGTGATTGTATCCCCCGGTGAAGCTGACGACTCTATAATAGCCATCGATAATTGCGGGCCACCCACAATCTCGAGGCTGCCTGTAGCAGCCGGCGAAGGACCACGTAACGGGACTCCACTGACCGTCGCATCAACGAACCCTATTGGGAATTCGAACATACCCGGGGTTGCCCCCTCAGGAATAGAAAACGTGACATCAAAGCTGCAATTCGCCCCGGCCGCTAAAGACGCGCCTGAAACTTCCAATTGCTCAGCACCATCGTTACCAGTCGAAGTAGTAAACACAGACCCGTCACCACAGCTATTAGCGGCTGGTAATACTTCGACCTTCATGCCTGGTACATATTCACCAACTAGCTGATTAAAGCTAATGCCCGTCGTTTCATCAGTAACACTGGTGCTGGTAAGCAGGTAACGCATGGTGACCATACCGCCTGCTGCGACTTGGTCGTCTAAAAAATCTGCGGTCAGCTGAGGCACCGCAGCCACCCGTAAATCAGCCGATGTGCTAGGCCATGATGCTATTGACGAACCTAAATTGAGATTCACTGCACTAGTCGTATTCGTATAGATACCTGTCGCTGAACTAACTGGAATCAACACGGAGATCTCGAAACTACAAGACTCGCCAGAGTTTAGGCTTGCACCAGAAATTGAAAGAACAGACGTTCCAGTCGCCATTGATCCAGCACCACAAAACCCATCACCTGGCAATTCAGCCACTGAAAGCCCAGCCAACGTTGCATTTAGATCACTGGTGAAATTGATATTCGTTGCGGAATCCTGTCTGTCCGTATTGGTTAAGGTATACGTCAGCGACACAGTACCGCCTGAAGAACCAGCGGACGAAAAGATCGAATAAAACGTAGGAACAACCACACTAAGGCTCGCTGTTGCAGGGCCACTTCCTCCTCCGAAAACAGAGGTCAAACTACTTGTTGTATTAGTATATTGCCCAGGGATAGACGAAGTAACACCAACACTAATCGAACAGGTGCTACCAGCAGTTACACTCACAAAACTATTTTGTGCAAAACGAATCGAACTACTTCCAGGGTCGGCCAGAAAACTACCGCCGCATGTCGACGTTACCAGTGAGGAATTAGCAACAACTAACCCATCAGGAAAATTATTATTGAAGTTCAAAAAATTAGCATCACTAGCGTTTAGTGAATTATCTATTAAATAAGTTAGCGTGCTTAGTTGCCCCGGAACAATTACTGCAGGGCTAAACGCGGCGCTGAAGTTCGGCCCTGAAGCATCAATAGTTAATACGGCAGTCGCTGTACCGGAGTTTCCAGCAGTAGAAGTGAGGTCTCCGGTGGTATTCGTATAGGTACCACCAGTGCTTCCTGTAACGTCAACCGAAAAGGTACAGGCACTGCCAAAACCCAATCTAACACCGCCCATACTAATCGTGCTTGTGCCGGCTACGGCTGCTGTCACAGCGCTCGTACAGGTCGTGCTTGCATTAGCTGGCGATGCAATAACGAGACCTGATGATAATGTATTGGTAAATTCCACATTGCCCGCTGGCCCTCCCCCGTCAGCGGTATTGCTAATCGTATAAGTCAGCGTAGAGGTGCCGTTCGGGCTTATCGAATCTGGCGAAAAAGCCATTGAAAACGTTGGCGGCGAAGCATAGCTATTCAAGCTAAAAAATGTGCCAACAAGCAATAAGCTCAAGCGTAAAAAAGACACACGAGCAGAATTTGCATTCTCTTTAGAAAATTTCATAGTAGGAGAGCAGCTTGAAATATCAGTTGTTATGAATATTTTTGGCAAAAACTATAACCAGCTAACATATATAATATGCCTGGTTATAATTCTTTACCATATATTTGACTATTTTTTACTCGCATGGCATCCGATTCCCACTGTAGCCACAGTGAAAAAGGATTTAAAAAATGAGTATGATTGTCATGCCCGCCCCATCATTCAAACATGTGAAACTCAATTGTTTCAGCCGGCAAACATAAATCGTTACTGCAAGCCTGCATGTGTAATCGCGTAGCCATCTGCCCATCTACATACGTCGCAGGCATCTTGATGACCACTGAATCCTGCCAAATATTAATCGGCGCTTCAGCCCAGCTGACACGCAATACCTCTGCCTTAGGATAGCGCTGTAGAGACTTACCATTAACTTCAAAGCGAGTCGCTACAAGTTCTTTCTTACCGGGCCTATCACTATTGATATGCCAACCATCTTGCAACTCTATTTGAGCAGTTACCTGTATTTTGCCGTTGATATCCTGCGTATCNATATGAACCTTACCGTGGCCGTTTGCAAAATATCGCTGACCAATCAAGTGTTGTGAATCTAACGCATGCAATATAGACGCATATTCTTCAGGCTGCTCGGCAATTTGATTCAACCCACGAAAACTATTCGCGCTGTACTCTCGATAACGTAAGTCGTTCGTTCTATCCAAAAGTTGATGAATAACCTGCAAGACGACCCCGTAGGCAGATACGAAATTCTCATCTCTAAGCGATTGCACCGGAGACCGAACACCTCCCACCCCGCCTTGAAATAACATCCAAAGCCCCGTTTCTTCAATATAGAACCGTGACTTCATTGCTTGAAACACAGATTCTGCCTGCTTCAAATACGTCGACTCGCCCGTGCTGTCGTATGCAGTGATCAACATGCTGACCACAAAACCGTGATCTTCCAATGTTGAATTCGCCTGCCCTATCACGCCATTGAGTGAGAAACGCTTGAACTCACTCTCAATACGATTGGCCTCGAGCAAACTTGCCTGTGCCTTTTCAGCCATCAAACGCCAGTCAGAACGATCAAACACACCTGATGCCTGCCAAAGTGCTCTGATCCACAGAGCATTCCAACTTGTAATAGCCTTCTGATCTACTTTGGGGCTTGGGCTCTGATCTCGAATACCTGCCAGCTGAACCAACGCCTCTTGCCATACAAGATCCCACTCACTTCGCGCAATATCACGTGCTAATAATGCTTGCGCCCAGTTCGGTTTAAATCGAAAAATATTAGATCCATTAAAATTTCCGCTAGCAGATATCTCGAATATTTCGGTACTGATAGAACGGAACTTCACCGGCAAAACGCTATTAACCTGATCAAGAGAATACAGGTAATACGAGCCCTCTTCGCCATTCGTTACGGCATCCATCGATGCATAGAAAACACCTGAACCAGACAAGTTCGCCTCAACAAACGCAACTGTTTTTTCCACAACACGTTTATAGGTCGGATCTGGCCGCAAGGCATAGGCTCGGCTATACAACATCACCATCAGCGCTTGGTTGTATAGCATCTTCTCAAAGTGTGGCGTGCTCCAGTTAGCATTTACACTGTATCGAAAAAAACCACCTGACACTGGATCAAACAACGCACTGCCCGCCATTTTGTCGAGCGTTAGCCTCAAGAACGTCATCAGCTGAACATCGCCATTCTTTTGGGCGCGATCAAGCAAGAACAAAAGCAGACTTTCTTTAGGAAATTTCGGCGCTCCTTTTAACCCTCCGTTGTCGACATCAAACTGCATAGCAATTTTCTGAACCAACTTAGGCACGTCGATAGTAGCGGCCTCAGCAATTTCACCAAAAGCCAATTGTTTTTCGACCAGAGAGGATAAACGCGTGCCATTGGCGACCAACACATTTGCATTACTCTCCCAAATGGCAGCCAAGCGACCACTGACTTTCAAAAATCGATCTTTGGTTAAATAGCTGTCAACAAAAAACGCCTTTCCGTCAGGCGTTAAAAAAGCATTGATGGGCCAGCCGCCCTCACCCTTCATTATTTGTAGCGCCATCATGTAAACGGCATCAATATCCGGGCGCTCTTCTCGATCAACCTTGACATTGACAAAATGCGTATTCAAAACGGTAGCCACTTCTGGGTCAACAAAGCTCTCCCTTTCCATCACATGGCACCAATGACAACTGGCATATCCAATTGAAAGGAATATCGGCTTGTTGAGCCGCTGTGCATAAGCCAAAACATCTTCACGCCATGGCTGCCAGTGAATGGGGTTGTCGCGATGCTGAATCAGGTAAGGCGACAATGAATCGCCTAAATTATTCTGAGAAATATCAATATCGTCAGCGGCAGCCGATAACGCCACAAAGATTGGCAACAGCAACATAGAGAGAAAGAAATGCCTCAAAACACCTACCTCACTTTTGAGCATGCGTGAAATACTAATTCCAAGCTTACAAACCCACTGTCACCGGCTCACTACCCTGAGAAATACGATACCGCTGACCAGCCTCCAGCCTTCCAACTGACTGACGCGTTCCATTCGGCCAAATCACCTGAACAGTCGCATTTTGGAAATCACCCAGCCCAAAATGCTGCTCTTTAGGTGGCGATGTTAGATAGGCAGTACTGCCGTGAACTTCTCGCCAGATCTTATTACCATCATCCAGGCTCACGATAATTCTGGCACCAATAGCATCTCTACTGGTCTTCTTTTTTGGGTCACCGATCAAACGAATCTTGAAAGAGTGATTATCAAATTGCTCTGCATTATTGTTAAAAAACATGGCTGGAGCGTGGTAGTTATTAACCGCAATGTCTAAATCACCGTCATTATCGTAATCCAGATAGGCCGCACTTCGAGAATTAACTAATACGTCTAAGCCAGATTGCTTAGAGCTGTTATTTAGCTTGCCGCCTTCGTTGCTAAAAAACACGTTGGTTTCTTTACTGCTTACCGGCATATAGACTTCTTCGCGCTGATGGTAGCCGCTCTTCTCGTCAAAGGCTTTATCGCTATACACAGCGTATTCATTCATGCCATTCAGTACATAAAGATCGTCATCGCCGTCGTTGTCAAAATCCAAAAAATCAGCCCCCCAAGACCAGCCTGTAGAGGAATAACCTCTACCCACTGATTTCGATTGAGCGTATACAGGCAGCTCGCCACCGTCACGGGATATAAATAAATCGTTCGCTTCAACAACACGCATGTGGGCGAGTTTTTCCGGATCAAAGTTTGCCGGGGTATCCTTCGACGGCAACACATACTTTTGGTCTTTGTTCATCGTCACAATGTTGGATATATAAACATCTGGCAACCCGTCATCGTTCAAATCGCTCAGCGCGATGCCCATCGTGTAAGACGGTTTGCCGGTTTGTAATTCATCAGCAACGTTTTCGAACTTCCCGCCACCCAAGTTACGAAGATAGCTATTCACACCAAAGTCATTGCCGACGATCAGATCCTGTAAACCATCACCATCAAAATCCGTGTGCGTTAGTGCCTGCCCCCAACCGGTATTGTCGGTTCCACTACCCAAAGTAACGTCTGCGAAAACAAAATCGCCAAGGTTCTTGAATAAACGATTTGCTTGGCCATTCGTATTCTCTCGAGCAAGCGTCGGCTTTACGCCATGTATGTAATCACCAAAATAAGCGATGTAAACATCCAGCTGCCCATCGTTATCAAAATCAAACACGGTAGCCGGGCCAGCCACTCCGCTGCGACCGCCCAAGTTGGTTTTCTCCGTCACGTCTTTAAATGTGAGGCCGTCAATATTCTGATAGACGCGATGAGCAGCATTCACGTAGGTGATGAGGATATCTTGCAAGCCGNCGTTATTCAGGTCAGCAATGATCGGCTGGCGTGCCTCTCCAGGGTGATTATCACCGCCTAACCATGCAATGCCTGACGACGCAGTGATGTCTTTAAATCCGCCGTTGCCATCATTCAAATACAGTTTATTGCCTCGCCCTGACAAGATCAGCAAATCAGTAAATCCGTCATTATTAATGTCTTCAGCGGCAATACCCGACCCACCAAAAGCAGGTGGAATTGCCAAAATGCCTGTGTTTTTATCCTTCATTACAAGGCTTCTCAGCAATCGATTCAGCCAGTCGGAGCTTCGATGCTCCATGTTGATGCCGACGTTTTTGCTCACCTCATCAAACCATTGAAATTCGCCATCACTGGTTGTTATGTTGCTTGAGATCAACTTAGGCGCTGCGCTCGCCTGTGTTTGAACCTGACCGTTTTGGTCAATGCGCCTCTGGATAAAGGCAACACTGTGAACCAGATCTTCAGCTTGAAGCGTCTCATGTTTTTGTTCTTTCGCTGCCATACCCGCAACACGCAATACCAACACGCCAAACTGCGCGATATTCTCCGCCATCAATTCGGCAGAAAACGGATCCAATGGCTTGCGGGCGTTAAACGCCTTATCTTCCATTGCCCATTGCAGATATCGCCAATGACCGCCGCCATCTCGAAATGCATCCATATCATAGGATTCGAGAGTCAGTTGTTTCTTAGCAGGCAATTTAGGAAAGAAGGTCGCATCTTCGTATTCGTTAATACGATGAGGAATAAAAGCTTCTGCGTATGCTTTAACGTCTTCAACACGAATAAAAGGATGTTGTCGCTGATCAGCGATCTTCTCAGCTCCGGCATAAAGATCTAGTGCAAAGCCAACCATAATTTCGCTGTACACTCGCTTAAACACATCCGCTTTCTCTGGGTCAGATGGCCATGGCATACGCGCAAAATAAACCTGCAAATTCCGAATAAATACCTTATTGCTGATATCGTTGTAGGCCTGATACGCAGCAAGTTTTTCTGCAATAATCTGCTCGGTTAATGTGAACGACGCTTTAACAGTCGCAGTTTTCCGCGGCATATGCGCAACCGCGGCTGACATCGCCCCAGTTATATCATTTAGGCTCTTCCATGCAGCACCAAACAAAGGTTCATCAATTTCATACAAATCATGCTCACGTGCAGCGGCATCAGCCACCTGCAGTACCGCTAGCGTATACAGATCCAAAAATAACTTCATATCTTCGAGCGCATCATCGGCAAGGGGTAATAGCAAAACATCGCTAAACAAACCATCTTGCTGCACCGCCAAGATTGCACGCAAGCTGTAGGCAATGCTGCTGTACTGACGATAAATATCAGCTTCAATCAATATCTCAGAGGCTTGATTAGCCGGTTTCACCAACCAATCTTGATTAGGCATTCTTTGAAGGTCACTAATCGCGCGAAAATAAGGTCTGATACGACCGCGATCAATACGACTTTCACCAGCGCGCTGCGCAGCGATGGAAGCCTCTCTCCAGAGTCCTTCGACCAATGCTTTTTGATAATCTATCTTGGCGAATCTAGCGCCATCGTTAAGTGGCGTGCCATAAATAAAATCTTCGAGGCGTGACGCCGTTGCGTAGCATTTAGGATCCGATTCCCCTTCAAGTTCACCTATGCTTTGAAGAATCGGCGAATGATTCACTTCCACAGGCCGCAACACAAATTCACTACCAGAAGCACTTAGCGAGATCATAAAACCGGCAGTAAGGAGAACACGCTGACAAAGACTAAACACAATAGCACCCTGAGTAATACAAAATTGAGCAGTAAAAAAACATACGATAAAAATGCATTTACCAGCATATCAAACAACAACGGCAAACCACTACATCTTCTCGAAACTCGGTAATTGTTAGATAAACCGAAACACTAAAAACTACCCAGTCAATAAAATCTGCATACATTTTTAGAAGCCACTTTAGCAGATAAAACCATGCGACAGATCCAACTCACCCAGCACACCTAACAATAAAGTTATTTCTTGTCTAAACACTTGTAGCTGTCTAAAATGCGAACAATCTCACACTGCTCACTCAATGTGAAGGTTTACATAGCGCCACTATCGAACCTAAAAATGCTGTGCACCCCTATTAGCAGTCAGAGTATTGATCCGAGCGATCATACGAAAGACAGGGACCGTTCAAAATAATACGCAGTGTGATGCACGTTAGATAAAAATAAAATATACAGCCACTAGCCACGGACTGACACTTATGCGAACTATGAAAAAGTCATTGCTCACAATGACTGCACTACTGCTAGCAAACTTCAGCCAGGGGGAAACCGTTGTATCTGGTGATGCAAGCTCAGTCACTATTGACAGCGATATAGGATATGTCGAATTTGTTGAAATCGCCGGCCCTCACAATCTTCATCTACGATCAGAATCTCTAACAATTACCCGCGACAGAGACCTGCCCGACGGTCAGTACTCGTTCGAAATAAGTGCCAACACCGGCTACTCAAGTGATGACACCGAAAATAATATCAACAATGGCAGGGATAATTCGCAAAAGCCCGGAGAAAGAACGTCTGTGGTTTATAGCGGTTTCTTTATTCTAGCCAACGGCAAAGTGGTCGACATATCAGCCGAAAAAAATCAGGGGATTAAACGATAATGAAAAAACTACTGCTCAGTACAACCATCTCAACCATTGCGCTTTTATCGGCAAACACTTACGCAGATCAAGTCATTCAAGACGATCAAATTGTAAATGGTAGTCTTTGTGTAGGCTTAGATTGTAATAACGGAGAAGCTTTTGGCTTTGACACTATTCGCTTAAAAGAAAATAACGTACGAATTAGAGCTATTGACAGCAGTTCGAGCTCGTCTTTTCCAAGCGTAGACTGGCAGCTTACATTTAATGACTCTGCAAATGGGGGAGCTAACAAATTTTCGATTGAAGACATTACTGCGACAAAAGTACCCTTTACCATAACTGCGGGCGCGCCCAACCACAGCATATTTGTCCACAACAACGGTTACGTTGGCCTCAACACCAGTACCCCACTCGTACAGCTTCATGTAAAACACGGAAACTCACCTGCATTACGACTAGAGCAAGATAGTAGCTCAGGATTCACATCACAAGCATGGGATGTTGCAGGCAATGAAACCAACTTCTTCATTCGTGATGTATCGAATGGCAGCAAAATCCCATTCAAAATAAAACCGGGCGCCCCTAACGACTCTCTATTCATCAATGCTAATGGCGACATCGGCATGGAAACTAGCACCCCTGACGGCATGCTAGACATCGCACATCCCAGCAATGCGAATAACCACGCAGTCCTTCTGTCATCTACCGCGAATTTCGGCATCAACATTGACAACAGCTACTTGCCACTGGGCTTGCTGGATGTTCAAACTACCAACGGAACAAGTCGATTCATGGTCTCTACTGACGGTAAAGTAGGGATAAACATGGGCTCCTCTAACTTACCCACAGGCCCGTTAGAAGTTCGCCATACACCTGGCGAAATCCCCAGTCTCCTCGTAGACTCAAACGGAAAAGTAGGCATTAATACATCAGCCCCAGCTGACGAATTCGAAGTTAGAAGCGCTGACGGTACACAAACTGCGCTAACGGTTACGTCAGATGCAAAAGTCGGCGTGGGCACAAGCACTCCATCTTCTACACTGCATATTAAGAATACTGATCCCGATGCGAGTAACATCACCTTACCTGTGCTTGTAGAAAACACTATTACGACCCCCAGTTCGACTGCCTCAGAGAATATCCGCACATTAATGGCCCTAAAAAACAATGGAGGTGCCGCCCTCTCTATCGAACACGCTTCAAAAGGCACTTGGTATGTCGTAAACAACAATGGTAATCTGCGCTTTTTCTACAACACAATCGAAAGTTCCGGTTTAATGATGATGCTTAAAAACGACGGAGAATTGAGATTAAGAAAAACCGTTGTTGAGAATGCATTTTAAATCCCAAAAATGCAGAGGCACACCAGCTAACCTTGCATGCTTACCCTATACTAGGTAACACAAAATTGTATTCGGCAAGTTATAGTGGACAAACAATAACATTTTGCTTTAGTGTACCGATAAATTCTAAATAAATATTGCAACACAGGAGAACAGTCGATGAACGAGAAAAATGAACAACTAAAAGAGACGTGGGTATCGCCTCAACTAGAAGAAATGATCGAGCTAGAGACAACAATGCAAACCGCCGGCACAAACACCGATGGAACCAGCTCTACTTCCTAGCTACTAACGCTACAGCCATAGCTGTGCCAATTATTTGGCATGCTATGGCTATCCTACCCACTATATTTTATTGTACTCACTCATTTTCACCCTCAACATAACGAATAAACCCACCCACAGAATATGCCCTTTCCAGAGTACGCTTAATTCTTTGCGCCTCCTGGCCATTTGCACCGCCATCCAATGAACGTTGAAGCATAACTTTCATTTTAGGTACATCCAAGAAACGCTTAACCTGCGACGAGCCCTCCAACGCTTCGACTTGTGCCCATAACTCGCTAGACGGCTCATGTAAGCGCGCTGAAAATGAAGGGGGCTGCATTCCACGGCTTTGACGATATAATATTTTTTTCGGCACAACATCTTTCATTGCGTCACGAATCAGTGATCTAGCTTGCCCACCGCGACAATATTCAGCCTCCTCAATACCGAAGCAGTACTCTATAACACGTTTGTCGTGAGTTGGATCCCTGCGCTCAACACCGGTCAGTGATCTAAATACGCTCGATTGATCGCTTGCATCACATGAGGCACCGCGAGTGATTTGTCGGATCCTTACCGCCCTACCGCGTGGAAGCGGACGATAATGGGGATCCCACTCAAGTTCTTTAAATCGATCTAGCAGTGACGAGCGCTCAGCCAGATCCGGGCTAACCAAGGAATGGAAAAACCATGGCGCCACTTCTCCTGTTCGCATATGTTGAAACCTATTCCAGACAATATCAGGAACAAATGGCAAGAATGAAGCTTTCATCAATGATGTCAACGAACGGTGCCGCCCCAACCAAGCCTCCAAGATTTTTTTGCTCCATTCGCTCCAACGCTTTTGATCAATCAGCTCGCTATATAAGCACTTACCAGCCCAACTAATACCTATGTTGCCACGCCCAGCATTGAGCATCACCCTGGCACCACTATCTCGTGCGTTAAGTGCTAACTCATTTAGCCAAATAGACGTAACATTTCGATTAGGAAAACCTTGAAGGCCATAAGTATTTTCAAGATTTTTAAATAAAGAACTCGCCGCGGGGTCAAACTCAACAAAGTTCAAATGAATATTTGGATGAAGCGCCCCCATCATTTCAACGAAGGGCCTCTCATCCAACTCCCACCCCTTACGCCGAGTACCTTGATAACCCAGTGGAGGTATCGCGGTATATGTTTGCAATTCCTTTCCACTTCTTGCCAGTTCTAGCGCAGCCAAGCCCGCCACACTGGTTGAATCGAGGCCGCCACTAAGCTCACACCCAACCTGATGAGCACTGCGTAAACGGCATAAAACTGCTTCATTCAACTTTTCTTTTAAGCCTTCAGCGTAGTCACCAGGGTTCGAGAAATGAATGTCCTGAATGCTCTCCTCCAAACAATAATATCGTCGAACACTCATTTTTTGCGGGGACACACTCAAGCAATGCCCGGCAGGAAGCCTTGTAATATCTTTATAGAAACTTGCGCTCGCATCAGCATGCAACAAGACAATAAACTCAGCGAGCTTTTGCTCATTAAGATCATGGCTAATGTCGGGCAGCGCCAGCATTGCCTTAATATCATTTGCAAATGCAAAAACATCGCTTTTCTTGCTATAGAAGAAAGGCCGAATTNCAAAATGGTCAACGGCAGCAAACAACACCTGCCGCTTGGAATCCCAGATAGCGAACGAAAAATCACCCAAAAGATGCTCTGGGCATTGTTCCTCCCACTTTTCATACGCCTTCAAAATCAACTGACTGTCAGGCATCGTTTTCAATTGCGCGGGATGAATCGCCAGTTTGCCCGCCAGCTCAGCTCGATTATCAATGCGCGCATCAGCAGATAACAAATACCCCCCTACAGAGCTCAACGGCTGACGCTCGAAAAAATCCTCGGGGGTTACTCGCATCAATGTATGCAACATCCCTACACGCGGGCGATAAAGCGTTTTTTGACTATCAGGCCCATAAGGTCGTAACGCCCCCATCATGCGCTCGACGTTTTTTAGATCAATGCTGCGCTCACCGGTTTGAACAATGCCACCAAAACCACTCATAGAATCAATACAGTCTTTATAAATTTATTTTTCATTATCACATTCCCGACACAGATTCGCACGAACACTTCACTCTCGCCAGAGCGTTATTTAACAGAATCAGACGATATCAAGCGAACAAACTGTCCAAATGATTGATCAAGCGCTCTCCAAGCTCGTTTGCGTTATAAATCGTCATCGCGTTTGCGTAATAGCGTGCCACATCATGCCCGATACCAATCGCCGCCAATTCAATCTGCTCCCTCGCCTCAATACTTCGCACTACTTGAATAAGGTGGTCGTCGAGAAAGCTTCGCGCGTTATGGGTACGAGTCGCTTTATCCATTGGCTTACCATCGGAAATAACGAGCAGAATCTTTCGCGCTTCGCGCCGTTGACTAAGACGATGCGAGGCCCACAACAGTGCCTCACCATCGACATTTTCATTTAACAGCTGATCGTTCAACATTAATGACAATCCGGCACGCGCCCGGCGATAAGGCGTGTCCGCAGCCTTATAAACAACATGACTAAGCGCTGCGAGTCGTCCGGGTTGTTCAGGCTTACCCGAGGCTTCCCATTGTGCTAACGGCTGATTTTTTTTATTGGTGGTATAACCAAGTACTTCTACTTTTACACCACAACGTTCGAGAACTTGCGAGATCACACCACTGCATTGCCAAGCAACGTGAATAGATTCACCTCTCATTGACCCGGAATTATCCACCAAGAGCGTCACAACCGTTTCGCGAAATGTAGAATCACGCTCCTGTTTGTAGGGCTTGGCCGATAAAGGCGCTGAAACAACTTGCGCCAACCGTCGAGCATCCAACCGGCCGTCTTCCAAGTCATGATCCCAGTCGCGACGCTGCATGGCTTGTAAACGGCGCTGCAGGCGCTTTGCCAAACGATGAACGAGTGCGTTAGTCGTTTCGTCATCACGTTCGTCAGCCAACATTCCGCACTGGCGCATGTAGGTATTGGCGTCAATTTCGCGGTCGTAGCTCGCATCAAAGACGTTATAACCTTCAGCATAATTGTCAGAGGGAATCTCCATCGGCTCTGACGCAGCCTCCAGACTCTGACTATCGAGTTTTGGCTGTGCCTCCTCCGGATCGTCTGAGAAGTCTTCACCTACCGGCTCTGAATCACATTGAGGCTCAGGCTTAAGAAGCCGCCCTTCAACTTCCTGATACCCAAAGCTGCTCAGCACACATCCAGCAAAGGCCTCTTGATCGTTCAAATGTTGATGCAATACATCGGGCTCGATACTTGGCCCCCGCACAACAGGGATAACTTCCGCATAATTCGCAGGTAAGATCTGGGGATTGGTGTGTAACGTCGACAATAAACATCGAATAGCGATAAGCTGAGACAATTGCTCGACGGCAAATCCGTCACTTTTATCGTGAACAGATCCCCCATAATACTCGATGAAACAGTCGAAGAGTGCCGCAGTATTTGACTGAAGCCCTAGCAGCCATCGTGAAGCCAGAGCTTCAATGCGGATAACATCTAACCAGGTCAGAAAGGCGGCATTGCCGAAGCGTTGTGTGAGTTGTGCTTGAATTTGCTCATCGTGATGACGCGCCCAAAGGCCTGATAAATCAGAAAGTGCGCGAACAAGCGCCAGGCTCGTTAACCCAATTGCCTCACCAAACAACGTATCGACAATGCGTAAAGAGCCGCCCGCCTCATCACCCGAAAGCGTGCGCTGGGTTGCCTGTAGCGCTTTGTCAAACTCGCCTTTGTTGAACTGCTCAACGCGCTGAGCTAACTCTCTTGCTCTTTCACGTTCAAGCAAACGATAACGCCCCACTGTAATCCATAATTTCCGTATCAAAGCAGCGCTGATAGTATTCGCTCAGAATCATCCGCTCCTCTTCATCACAGCGGTTCAGGAAGCTGACTTTAAACGCAAGTGCCAAATCACCGAAGATCTTGAAGTTATCTGCCCAGGTTAGCAGTGTGCGCAGCGACATCAGCGTTGAAATATCGCCGTGCTTAAAACCTTCGCGCGTTAGCTGCGCCATTGCAACCATATTACCCAGCATCGGCTGCTGCTCTTCGGTTAAACCTCTCACCTGTACTTCCAGCAGTGCCAGCTCTTGCTCAAAAGGCAGAAAATCCAGTTTGCTGACGATGTGCCAGCGGTCCATTTGGGCCTGATTAAGCTGCTGCGTACCGTGATAAAGACCCGTTGCATCCCCTAAGCCGACTGTATTGGCAGTGGCAAAGAGTCGGAATGAAGGATGTGAGCTGACAACACGATTCTGCTCTAACAGCGTTAGTTTGCCTTCGTTTTCGAGCAAGCGCTGCAGCAAGAACATAACATCCGGGCGACCCGCATCATATTCATCAAATATCAGTGCGATGGGGCGTTGCATGGCCCAGGGCAGGATGCCCTCCTGAAATACGGTGCGCTGTTTTCCATCTTCCACGACAATGGCGTCACGCCCGATAAGATCAAGACGACTGATATTGCTATCGAGATTAACACGCAGGCAAGGCCAATTAAGCCGACTCGCCACTTGTTCAATATGTGAGGATTTCCCTGTGCCATGCAGCCCTTGCAACATCACTCGCCGATCGTGCGAGAAGCCTGCCAGAATGGCCAACGTGGTATCCGGATCAAATGCATAACCGTCAATCTTGTCAGGCACACCAGCACTCGGTTCACTATACCCTGAAATCTGCATATCGGTATCTATACCAAATACCTCCCGAACATCAATCACAACGTCAGGCTTGGAATCAACGCAGATAGCGTCCAAAGGGTTTGATTGCATGGTGGCGTCCTGTTTTTCGGTACTCATGGAAATTCTAAACCGCTACTTAGTATCATTGCATACTTAGGCTGGCTGGTATTCACAGAAGCGTAATGATATCGCCAGCATACCCATAAAACTAATGATTTCAACGGGTCGATTCGGCACCGAACAACCCTCAGATATGCAGACGATCGTTTCGCTCAATAATCCTACAAGACATTACAAATACGTTTCTTATATAATCCCCGCCCATAACTCGTGACAAGATAGAGTGTTTGCTGATGAGCGATCGTCTTTTTACCTACCGTTGTTTTGGTTTTAACATAACATCAGAGCTGGAATGCCCAGAGCTATCTCCGACTGACCATTCCACTCAGCCACAGGTAACGATCCGGTTTGGTGACGTACCGACACAGCTTGAAAGCCCTGAATTTTGCAACCCTCGCTTTCAAATTCAGGATCAGCAATTTTTGCTGATTGTCGATGGGGTCGCTCGTTATCTGGTCAAAGACGGCAAAGAAATTACTATTGCTCCAGAAACAGACGCTGATCAGGATTCTGTCCGACTTTTTTTGCTCGGCTCGGTTCTGGGCGCCCTCTTACAACAAAACGACTTGCTTGTTCTGCATGGCAGCGTGGTCGAGATTGACGGGCAATGTGCGGCATTTGTTGGCCACTCCGGCCGTGGAAAATCAACACTGGCGGCTGCCTTTAGACAAAACGGCTATCGGATTCTTGGTGATGATTTGTGCGTAATCAAGATGCCTGACGACAAAACACAGCGCCCAACAGTCTACCCTGGCTACCCACAAGCTAAGCTCTGGCATGACTCGCTTGAAAGCCTCGACATGGATCCGGAATCCCTCGCGTTAATCCGCCCTAACGTTTCGAAGCGCAAACTCCCCATTCACGATGCATTTTGTGATACCGAAAGACCGCTCACACATATTTTTCAACTGGAGCCCCATAACGGCAAAGAGCTGGACTTCAGAAAGATGAACGGCGTCAAAATCATCGAATGCTTGAAAACACACACTTATCGTAAACAATTCCTGCAAGGACTTAAGCGCGAAACCAAACACTTCAAACAATGCGCCACGCTGTCGCAAAAAGTGTCGGTTTATCATCTCAATCGCCCGGAAAGTTCCAACTTCTTCCAAGAGGAAATGATCAACCTCGTCGAGGCGGAGCTTGCCCGATGAAGAACATCATATGGCTGGCGAGCTATCCAAAATCCGGTAATACCTGGTTCAGGATGTTTCTGAATGCACTCCTCAATCCAGATAAATCACTCGATATCAATAAGCTGGATGAAACAACAGCAATCGCCAGCTCCAGAGCCTGGTTTGATAGTGTGATTGGTTACGATTCTGCAGAGCTCAGCGAGAATGAAATTGAGCGGCTAAGACCCAGAGTTTATGAACACGCTGCAAGTCAATCTGAAGAAAAACGGTTCCACAAGATACACGATGCGTACACCTACACCGATCGGGGTGAGCCACTGGTGTCGGCATCGGCTTCACTTGGCGCAATCTATATCGTAAGAAACCCCTTTGACGTTTGCGTCTCATACGCGCATCACAAAGGGCAAAACGACGTTTCGAAAGTACTCTCTCTGATGACCGATGGCACTCAGGCAGGTCCTTTTGTGCCGAAAAAGAAACAACAAAGCCAACTCAGACAAAAGCTGCTGACATGGGGCGAACATGTTGAAAGCTGGGCCAACGCGAAAGAGGTACCCTGCTGTGTGATCCGCTATGAAGACATGCAAAGCAAGCCGCTGGAGACGTTCGGAAAAGCTTTGCAATTTGCGGGTATCGAAGCGACTGATCAAGACATTCTCACCGCGCTTGAAAAATGCAGCTTCCCCAAGCTTCAACAACAAGAAGACCAGGGTGATTTTAAAGAACGTCCACATAAATCCAAAAAATTCTTTCGCCAAGGTAAAATCGGCAGTTGGCGAAATGAATTGCCTGAATCGATGTTGCTTCCCTTCGTTGAAAAGCACCACAATACCATGAGAAAATTCGGCTATCTCGACGAAAACAATAACATCGTATATTAAGCATTTGGGGAACAACGCGTGTTAGATCTCAACACAACCGTAGAACGTAATCCTTCACAACTTGACTGTGAATTGGATGGTGAGTTTGTGCTGATGTGCACAGAAACCGGCAAGTATTTCAAACTGGATAAAGTCAGCGCGCTGATCTGGCAACTGCTTGAAACACCGCAAACCGGCCTGGCCATCAGCAGCAAAATGCAGGAAAGCTACGACGTAACTGAAGAGCAATGCAACCAAGAAGTATTGCGCTTCTTAACACAGCTAGCCGACAAACAGTTTATCAATATCACCTGATATGATGAATCACGTTGACTACGAGCTGACCAAAATCTGAATGAAAAAGCTACGCCTAACCTTACGACTCCTCAAAGACCACAATCGTTTTTTATTGTTGGAAGCCATCATCTGGCTCGGTTACGCACGCTTTCTCGTTCGATTTGCCGCCTACCCCAAACAAACCGCTCTACTCGGCACACAACAGCTGAAAGGTGATCTGCCAAAACAACATTGCTCAGCGGATGCCAAACGCATCAGCATGGCCGTGCAGCGCACAGCAAAACACTTGCCCTGGGAATGCAAATGCCTGGTGCAGGCGATGGCGGCACAGAGCATGTTGAGAAAGCGAAACTCGGCAGGCACCGTTTACATTGGGGTGTCTAAAACGGAGGGTGAATACAAGGCGCACGCCTGGTTGCAGCTCGGTGATCAATTCATTACCGGGGGCAACGGTTTTACGCACTATCAAGTTATCGACCGATACACCATCTAATTGAAAAACCCCTTCGACAAAAAACGCCGTAGCGCCCTCTTTAAAAATTTTTCGATTCGCTACTATTCGTCTTTGAATTCTGGCGCACGTTTTTGTTTTCTAGCTCTAATGGCTTCTTCAAAGTTTGACGTCGTCATTCGAACAAACAGCTGTGCTTGCCCTTCGTGATTCATATGGGAGTGCTTACTATTTGACTCAAGCCCGGACCATATCATTTGTTTTGTCAGCTCTACCCCAACTTGACTAAACCCAGTGATGCGCTTGGCAATTAGTAAACATTCGTCCATCAAGGATTCATCTGCAACAACGTTAGAGACCAACCCAATATCAGAGGCCTCTTTCGAATCAACATCTCTGCCAGTGAGCATAATTTCAAAGGCTCGTGTTGAACCTATTGCCCTTGGCAGAATATAACTCAAACCTAGTTCTGCGGCAGTTAGCCCATTATTAATCCCTGCAGGGCGGAAAAAAGCCTTTTGAGCCGCTAGTCGAATATCACACGCCATGGCAAGACAAAATCCACCGCCGATCGCAGGTCCGTTAACCGCAGCGATAACCGGTTGATGCATGTTTTGTATTGTTGTTATCACATCTTCGAGCACACGCATCGCTCGACGACCAATACCGGGCATCGTTAAACCGTCAAACATGGGTAGATACCCCGGGTCTTCCAAATCTGCGCCTGAACAGAACGCCTCGCCAACACCAGTAATAATGACGACTCTCACCGAACTGTCGAAGCTCAACGTTTCGAGTGCTTCTTTAAAGGGAACCATGACATCAAACGCCATTGCATTCATACGTTCAGGTCGGTTCAGGCTCACAATCGCAATATCAGGGGTGGGGTTTTCAATAGTGATAAAAGACACAGAACACTCCAAAAAGTCGAATTTTCGGTGATTATACGGATTTTTCAGCATCAATCGCGGGATAATAGACACATACATCTCCCGAGAATGGCAACTGCACCTAGAGACGTAACATATTGTTCATATTTTGTTCACTTCGGAGACACATTGCATTTCTAGACTTTCTGCTAACTGGAGCGATCGTTTAACCCAGAATAATTCTGCTATAACACACAGTAGAACGCTGTAAAGCGGGTAACGACGCAATAATAAGGACTGAATCGCCAACGCAGCAACATTACCTATAAGTAGCATGTTAACCAGAGCAGATCGCCAGAAATAACGGCGCCTAACTGGCAAAGCAGGCAATTTATAAATTTGTGGCATACCTGCGGAGACATTCCGTAATTCGCTGGTCTTACTCAGCGTACAGGATGTCTGAAGTGCGTTAGCGACCGACATAGAAAGAAAGTCACAGAGAGATCCAACATGATGGCAAGTATCTCTGAAATTGATCGCACGACCTACCTTTGGTTTAACCAATTTCAACAACAGAAATGGTTAATGAAAATCACGAGGGGAGTCTCCTTCACCGGTGACGGTTACTTTTACCCATTAATTGCTGGCTTCATATATCTAATCAATAAAGAACTTGGGCTTATTTTCCTCTTCACGGGCTTGCTAGCCTTCCTGTTTGAAATACCCAGCTTCATCGGCTTAAAACACCTATTTAAAAGAAACCGCCCGTTTGTGCAGCTGCACAATGCCAAAAAGCTGGTGCAGCCGAGCGACAAATTCTCATTACCCTCCGGTCACGCTGCTGCTGCTTTTGTTGTCGCGACATTAATCGCGTATATGTTTCCATACTGGGCTGGGCTGGCCTACTTGTGGGCAACCCTTATCGGGCTTTCTCGCGTGCTTTTGGGTGTCCACTACCCTGGAGACATTATCGCTGGCGCAGCCCTCGGAGTAATGTGTACGTTTGTATCTATTCTTGCCCTTGCATAACCATCATATCCATATTTTTGCTTGTTACATCTGCCGGAGAACTTGGCAGATACAGAGAATAATCAATAAACCACTTCAGGTATTTGAATGAAAATCCTTTATGGAGTTCAGGGCACAGGCAACGGTCATTTAGCGCGCGCACGCGCATTAACGCCCGCGCTCCGTTCCGCAGGTGTTGATATCGATTTCGTTTTCTCAGGACGCGAGCGCGATCAGTTCTTTAACATGGAATTATTCGGCGACGATTTTCGCTGCTTTAACGGTATGACCTTCGCCACCAAAAATGGACGCTTACAACCAGCCAAAACCGTTGTCACATCAAATATTGCGCGATTGCTAAGTGATGTCGCTCGCTTGGATCTCAAACCCTACGACGCAGTTATCTCGGATTTTGAGCCCGTTACTGCATGGGCAGCAAAACTCAAGGGCGTTCCCAGCCTCGGCATAAGTCACCAGAGCGCGTTTGATTATGATGTTCCTAAAGTCACAGGCCACCAATCGTCAAAGATACTGATGCGTTTTTTCGCCCCCACAAAACACAAAGTCGGTTTGCATTGGCATCATTTCGACCAGCAGGTTTTACCACCATTAATCGAGCCACAGACACATAAACCGCCAATCAAGGGGAAAATCGTCGTGTACATGGGCTTTGAAGCCATCGAGGAAGTGATCAAGTTTGTCACACCTTTCGATCACTGTGAGTTCCATATCTACGCCAAGGTGGATGAAAAGCGCGATCTCGGCCACATCAAGATCAACCCATTAAGCCACCAGGAATTCCACGATGATCTTCTAGATGCAGACGGCGTGATCAGCAACGCAGGTTTTGAGCTTGCTAGCGAATGTATCCACCTTGGAAAAAAAGTACTGATAAAACCGTTGCTCGGTCAATATGAGCAACTCTGTAATGCCTTAGCGATACAGGCTCTTGGGCGCGGCACAGTGATTGAAAAACTTGATCAGCAAGTTCTCGAGAAATGGCTGGAATCACCAGGCCATCAACCAGCAAACTACCCGGACGTCGCCGACGCCATAGCCAAGTGGGTCATCAATAGGCAGTGGGAATCCATCGACACTCTCGTAAAGGCCCTTTGGCACGAGACAAGTGTCAAACAAGATTATGACGCATCTTTCGGTAACCAGGTGCAGCCAGGATTAATCTACTAATTCTGCAATCACGCCCCGAGGCGCGACCCGGATATCAATGGCGTAGCGCAACTCTCAGCCTTATCGCGCGTAAAGCAGCTCTCCGCTGCAGCTTCATATTAATCCCATCCTCCAATATCTACCTTAAATCCAGCAGCTTCAGATCGACAAATCTTCACCAAAGATAACAATAGACGTGCACATTCGCGCAACCTTATATCGTCAGCTACGCTTTGTCGTTAGTCGTCTTATCTCACATTTATAACGCATTGATTATTTTTTGCTCTGAGCGCGAACTCGCAGACAATAACGGGTTCAGACAGGAAGGCACGAAAATGGACACTTAGCGACGCACTCTCATTGAAAGGGACAAAGCCCAATGACAAATCCTAGCGATATTCCCACCCATACTCATCACATTCAGGAAATCAACCAAAGAGACAACGCCACGTTTGACGTATTAAGTGCGACAAATGGCCAGGTAATCGCAAAGGTCGGTGTTTCGTCTACCGAGCATGCTGAATTTGCTCTCAGTCAATGTGATGCTCTTTTTAAAAACAGAGATCGCTGGTTATCGCTTGAAGCGCGAGTTGGCATACTTGAACGTATGGTCGGCATTATGGAGACACGCCGAGAAGAGCTTGCCAAAACCATTGCGCTAGAAGGCGGAAAACCGCTCAGCGATGCAAATGTTGAAGCCGACCGTGCGATACAAGGAGTAAGAAAGTCGATTGAGGCACTATCTAGCGAAGCTGGCTATGTCGTCCCCATGGGCATGTACGCAAACTCTGCCAAGAGAATGGCTTTCACCCAAAAAGAACCTATCGGTGTTGTACTCGCTATTAGTGCTTTTAATCACCCGCTCAACCTTATTGTTCATCAGGTCGGCGCTGCAATAGCAGCCGGGTGCCCGTGTATCGTAAAACCGGCAGCCAATACCCCTCTTTCTTGTATCGCGTTTTACGACATCGCTATCGAAGCGGGCCTACCTAACGCTTGGCTACATGTCGTTACAGCAGAAAATCACGACGTCGCCAGCCTGTTGGTTAAAGACAAACGTATTGGCTTTCTTACCTTTATTGGCAGTGCAAGGGTCGGCTGGATGATCAAAAACCAGGTTCACGATGGTGTTCGCTGTGCACTTGAGCATGGCGGCGTAGCGCCCGTTATCGTGACAAATAACGCCAATCTGACAGAAGCCTCAGCATCCATCACCAAGGGTGGGTACTATCACGCCGGGCAGGTCTGCGTCTCAACTCAACGCGTTTTTGTAGACAGCCAAGTCGCAGAAGCCTTTATTGAGCAGCTAACCGCCCACGTAAAAGCCCTCACAACCGGTGATGCCAGTGATCCCGATACCGATGTAGGGCCATTAATTCGCCCGAGTGAAGTTAATCGTGTTGAAGAATGGGTCAATGAAGCCATTGATGCTGGAGCAATCGTCTCAACGGGTGGCAAGCGTATCAATGATCATTTTTTCGAACCCACATTACTGATTAACCCGCCTGCACACGTCAAGGTAAGCACACACGAGGTATTTGGGCCTGTTGTTTGTATCTATACCTACAACACTATTGATCAAGCTATCGCACAGGCGAATTCACTGGATGTCGCTTTTCAAGCTGCCGTGTTCAGCAATGACATCAACGAATGCCTGCATTGTTACCGGCACTTAGCTGCGTCGGCCGTAATGGTTAATGATCACAGCGCATTCAGGGAAGACAATATGCCGTTTCAAGGACTGCGCTCTTCCGGATTAAGCACAGGGGGCATCAAACACACGATTGAAGAAATGCAAATAGATAAGCTGATGGTGATCAAATCCGATTCACTGCTATAACTTGGAATGACTGCGTCACGCTCGCAAAGGAAAAAGTCAATGAAAGCATCCGACCTGTTAGTTAAATGCCTAGAAGAAGAAAAAATCGAGTACATATTCGGCGTTCCCGGTGAAGAAAACGCCGACTTTATGATGTCACTGGAACAGTCTGAGAGCATCCAGTTCATTCTCACGCGACACGAACAAGGCGCTGCATTCATGGCGGAAGCCTACGGACGCCTTACCGGCCACACTGCCGGCTGCCTTGGCACATTGGGGCCTGGTGCAACCAATTTAATTACTGGCGTGGCCGACTCAAACATGGACAGAGCGCCGATGCTGGTTTTAACCGGTCAAGGGTCGACTAATCGCTTGCACAAAGAATCCCATCAGATCATGAACGTGGTCAAAATGTTTGAACCCGTCACGAAATGGTCTGCCCAAATTCTCAACGCCGATACAATTCCTGAAATCGTTCGTAAATCTGTTCGTATTGCCCGCACCGAAAAACCCGGCGCGGTTATGATCGAGCTGCCAGAAGATATTGCCGAACATGATACCCAGGAACAGCCGATGACACCGATCCGATATCGTCGAAGTGTCGCCGATCCGGAATTAGTCAAAGAAGCTGCAGATCTAATTAAATCCGCCAAACGCCCATTGATTCTTGCTGGTAACGGGTGTGTAAGAAAACGCTCAAGCGAGCAGTTAACGCAGTTTTGTGAAAAAACTGGCATTGGTGTATTAAACACCTTTATGGCTAAAGGCTGCGTCGACTTCGAGAAACCCTACTCACTGTTTACCATCGGGCTTGGTGCCAAAGATATTGTAACGTGCGCTATAGATGCGTCTGACCTTATCATTAGTATTGGTTTCGACATGGTCGAATACCACCCTAACCTTTGGAATCCCGATGGCGATAAACGCATCCTTCACCTTGATTTCACGCCATCTGAAATCGACAAGCATTACCATCCTGAGCTTGAGCTCATTGGCGATATTGCTAAAACACTCGTGGAATTAAACACGCACTTTAGTGACCAAGACGATTACGGTTTTGACCTCTCGCAACAGGCAAATACTCGCGAAAATATGTACCAAGAGCTGATCGCATACGCCAACGACACAGCTGAAGGTAAAGTCAAACCGCAAAAGGTGTTGCACGATGTTCGTGAAGTTATGGGGCGCGAAGATATTTTGCTATCTGACGTTGGCGCTCATAAGATGTGGATCGCACGTCACTATCAATGCCATGAGCCGAACACATGCCTAATATCTAACGGTTTTTGCTCAATGGGTTTTGCATTGCCAGGCGCCATCGGAGCGGATTTTGTCTATCCGGATCGCAAAATCCTCGCTATTTGCGGTGATGCAGGCTTCATGATGAATGTTCAGGAAATGGAAACCGCGAAGCGCTATAACAGCAACATCGTTGCGATGGTTTGGGAAGACCACGAATACGGCCTCATTGCGTGGAAGCAATGGGCGCACTTTGGCAAACATACTCAACTGGATTTTGGCAACCCAGACTGGCGCTTACTGGCCGAAAGCTTCGGCTGGAACTCGTTCATTGTTGAAAACAGCGATGATGTTAAACGCTCTCTGCAAGCTGCGTTTGACGCAGATGGCCCAAGTTTGGTTGTTGTGCCTATCGACTATGCAGAGAACAAAAAGCTAACTGAGCGTCTTGGTGAATTAACGTGCGTTATCTAACAACAACCAACCATCACCTCTGAGACAAAAACAGCCGCTATTGCGGCTGTTTTTATTTGAATGAGCCATTATTCGTAACGTATCAATACAAACAAACACAACCTGAAAGCTACAGCCCCATGCTGAGCTACCTAACGGCTTGATCAACATCAATAAGCCAGATCGTTACCGACTAAAACAAATCCATCTGTTCATCTGACCCTACTGGCTGTGTCGACGGAAATATCGGCAAATCTCCAACTTCCGGCGCCACCTCACTGATTTTCTGATGAAAGTGCCTAGCCAACGCAGGTGCATTCGTATTATCTGCCATATGCATAAATACATACGGCTCTTTACCTTCAGACATCCAATGAACTAACTTTTTGATCCAATGATCCAGGCAGGAGTCATTCAACTCATAATCGATATCGCCAACGAAACGTACCATCGGATGTTTGCCTATTGCCATGGCGTGAACGGGTAACTTCGGCTTTTTCTTCTGTGCATCCAAGGTATATTCATCACGGCTTTTAGAAGCAAACAAGGCACGAGAATCAAAACAAACACGATCAATGCGATATCGCTTTAGCAGGTTAATCAGTGCTTTTTCATTGACACCTGCATCGAAGAAATCAGGGTGACGCACCTCAATTGCATACGGGAAGTGACACGGAAGCTGCTTAACAAAAGCTTCGATAAGCGACAGATGCTTGGGAGAAACCGAAGCAGGCAGCTGGATCATAATCGGTCCCATCCGATCATGAATGGGCGACATACGATCAAAAAACGTTTTGATGCTCAGCTCACACCCTTTAAGTTTCAAATCATGAGTGATCAACTTCGGCATTTTAAAACTGAACTTAAACCCTCGCGGCACTACCTCCGACCATAATGCAACCGACGCTTCCGACGGAATAGCATAGAAAGTTGTGTTTCCCTCAACCGTTTGGAAAACACTCGCGTATTGAGATAGGAATTCCTGCGGCTGCGCATCCACTGAAAAAAGGCGACCTTGCCAGGATTTATGGCTCCACATAGGGAGCCCTAACCGATATTGCATCTTGCGTCAGTGTTCTCGTGTGTTTCTGAAGGCAACCTCTGGAAAGCGCTCTTGCGCCAAACTCAAGTTCACACGGGTTGGCGCCAAATAACTCAGGTGGCCTCCGCCGTCGATCGCAAGGTTATCGCCGTGTTTGCGCTTCAGTTCATCCATCTTCTTGTCATCTTCGCTGTCCACCCAGTGAGCAGTATAGATGTTCACCGGCTCGTAGATAGCATCGACTTTGTATTCATCTTTGAGTCGATAGGCAACAACTTCAAACTGCAAAACACCTACTGCACCCACAATAATATCGTTATTGTTGAGCGGGAAGAAAACCTGGGTCGAACCTTCTTCAGACAGCTGCTGGAGGCCTTTTTGCAGCTGTTTCGTTTTCAGAGGGTCTTTCAAACGAATACGACGAAACATCTCCGGCGCAAAATGCGGAATACCAGTAAACTTAAGATCTTCACCTTGCGTGAAGGTATCACCGATCTGGATGGTGCCATGATTATGCAAGCCGATAATATCGCCAGACATCGCCTCGTCCAGCACCACACGCTCGCCCGCCTTGAAGCCAACCGCATCAGCAATCTTGATATCCTTGCCCATACGCACGTGTTTAAACTTCATACCTTTTGAATATTTACCTGAACAAATCCGCATGAACGCAATACGATCTCGGTGTTTAGGGTCCATATTCGCCTGAATTTTGAAAACAAAACCGGTGAGTTTTTCTTCATCTGCGTCAATTTCACGCGTTTTTGTAGGCCGAGGCAATGGAGACGGCGCCCATTCAACAAAACCATCTAACATTTCGCGCACACCGAAGTTAGCCAACGCCGTACCAAAAAATACCGGCGTCATTCTGCCATTCAAGTACTCTTCAAGATCAAATTCATGGCTCGCACCGCGAACTAGCTCGATCTCTTCACAGAAGTCATCGTAATAAACACCAACCAACTCGCGAGCCTCATCAGTATCCAAACCATGAATACGGATATCCTCTGGCATCATGTGACCACCCTGCTGCTGGTATACATGAATCGTATCCGTATACAGGTTGTAAACACCCTTAAATTCCTTACCCATACCCACTGGCCAATTAATCGGTGCGGCGGCGATATTCAGCACTTCTTCAACTTCATCGAGTAGATCTATACCATCGCGCACATCGCGATCAAGCTTATTAATAAACGTCAAAATCGGTGTATCACGTAAACGACAAACATTCATGAGCTTGATGGTTCGATCTTCAACACCCTTGGCGCCGTCAATAACCATCAACGCACTATCAACAGCCGTTAATGTTCGATAAGTATCTTCAGAAAAGTCTTCATGCCCGGGGGTATCTAGCAGGTTAACAACACGATCTTTATACGGAAATTGCATCACAGAGGATGTTACTGATATGCCCCGCTCCTGCTCCATGGTCATCCAATCAGATGTTGTTTGACGGCCTGACTTTTTACCTTTTACCGTACCCGCAACCTGAATCAGCTGCCCCAACAAAATGAGTTTCTCGGTAATGGTCGTTTTACCGGCATCCGGGTGAGAAATAATAGCGAACGTTCTACGCTTACTGACGTCTTCAGAAATAGCCGACATAAATAAATCTCTTCGTTGGCGAAGGGCGGCGGACCCGGTGGAATTAAATGGCACGCGATTCTAGCGTTTTTTGGTAAATTAATCATCTTCCAGCCACCGGAATCTGCAGGGCAAGGCGCTTTGCGCTATAAGTAAACAAAAACATAAGAGGATGGAACCATGAGCGAACTACCTCAACACCTAGAAATTGCCTCACAACCGATAAGTCATGGTTGGCGTTGGATACGCAGCGCGTTCGATTTGTTCAAGGAACAACCTTTTCTCTGGATCGGCATATTATTGGTGATCTGGATTATTCTTGCAGTGATTTCGTGGGTTCCACTAATCGGCTACTTTGCCATTAACCTATTACAACCCGTTCTCGCCGCCGGGCTCTACCTCACCGCAGATAAAGAGTCGCAGGATCCACCTGCTCAATTCAGCCAAATGTTCGATGGTTTCAAAACCAACTTCAATCAGCTGATGATGTTAGGGCTGGTCTATTTAATCGCAATGGTTGTACTGATGATTCCCTTCTTGCTGACATTTGCATCAATAGTGGGTGACAGCAACCTCGAATCGTACAGTCAATCGTTCAGCGACGGCACCTTAGATATCCAGCAATTCCAGACGGTGATGCAGAGCAACCCCGACATGATGAGTTTGCTTTTGGCGGTTATGGTTGGGCTACTGTTCTATATCCCATTATTAATGTCTTACTATTTTGCGCCGGTATTGATCGCTGTCGAAAATATGAACTGCTTTGAAGCGATGAAAACGAGCTTTGTCGCATGTATTCGTAATATCACACCATTCCTTTGGTTTAGCATTATCGCAACGGCATTGGTCGTGATTGCGTCGATTCCGTTCTTCTTGGGTCTTATCCTCGCCATTCCGTTATTGGCATTAACAACCTACACAGCCTACGTGGATATTTTTCACGCGAGAGATAATATTCCACCTGCTGAAAACACAACAAGCGCCCTATAGGCGCTTGTTGTTAGTATTCGATTGTGCTCCGCAGAAATATGCGAAGCGCAATCTAGCAAACAATTAAAGCTGTTCGCGACCTTTTTTTGCTGCGATACGCAAACGTAGAGCGTTCAGCTTAATGAAGCCTTCTGCATCCTTCTGATCGTAAGCACCTGCATCATCTTCAAATGTCGCAATGTTTTCATCAAACAGGCTGCTGTCTGAACGACGGCCAACAACGATTACGTTGCCCTTGTAGAGTTTCAAACGCACGTCGCCGTTAACGACAGATTGAGTTTCGTCAATCGCTGCCTGCAACATTTTACGCTCAGGCGACCACCAGTAACCGTTGTACACCAACTCGGCATAACGCGGCATCAGTTCATCCTTCAGATGCGCCGCTTCACGATCCAGAGTGATCGACTCAATCGCACGATGCGCCTTCAACATCACTGTACCCGCTGGCGTTTCATAACAGCCCCGTGCTTTCATCCCCACATAACGGTTTTCGACAATATCAGCACGCCCGATACCATTGGCGCCGGCCAGAGCGTTAAGCTCTTCCATCACGGTTGCAGGAGATTTAAGCTCACCGTCGATAGCAACTACATCACCGTTCTCAAATGACATAGTGATGTAAGTAGGCTCGTCCGGTGCCTGCTCTGGAGATTTAGACCACAACCACATGTCGTCTTCCGGCTCGGCCCACGGATCTTCAATCAAATCACCTTCATACGATATATGCAGCAAGTTGGCATCCATCGAGTAAGGTGATCTCTTACCTTGTTTATTCTCTACCGGGATACCGTGTGTATCGCAGTATTCCATCAAAGATTCACGGGATGTCAGATCCCATTCGCGCCATGGTGCAATTACTTGAATGCCTGGCTTCAACGCGTAGGCACCGAGTTCAAAACGAACTTGATCATTACCTTTACCTGTCGCGCCGTGAGCAATTGCATCAGCGCCGGTTTCATTGGCAATCTCAATCAAACGCTTTGCAATCAGAGGGCGTGCAATTGAGGTACCCAATAGGTATTCGCCTTCGTAGATGGTGTTCGCACGAAACATTGGAAATACAAAATCACGCGCAAATTCTTCACGTAAGTCGTCGATGTAAATTTCCTTTACCCCAAGTGCTTCAGCTTTCGCACGTGCTGGTTCAACTTCTTCGCCTTGTCCCAGATCTGCAGTAAAAGTAACAACTTCACAGTTGTACTCTTCCTGAATCCATTTAACGATGACAGACGTATCCAAGCCGCCAGAATACGCGAGAACTACCTTTTTAGGGTCTGACATTGAAATTATCTCCAACTGAGGTCACTGAAATGCCTTTGTCAATTTGCGTTAGCAAACTGTGAGGGGCGCATATTCTACCGGCCATTGGAATGAGATACCAGCAACAAAAATCAAACCAACATTTGACCCATTTCAGCACCTTACCCTAGAATCGCTAAGCCAATTCGTTATAGCCATTTGTTGAAGTTGAAATGATCGCCTTATTCCGCCGAATACTAGTTACACCTTTAGCCCTCGCCGTACTTACTGTTGTAACCGCTTGTGACACGGGCGATTCGGCCCAAAACCCAGCAGATTCGCGTTTCGATGCCAACCAATATGAACGCCTAATTGCCAGCCCAGAACCTGATAGCCTCGAAGGACGCTGGTTATTAATTGGGGAAGGAAAACTTCAGCGCAAAGAAAGCGCCTATGTTAATAACGTGCCAAGACTCGAAGAAGAGTACCAGGAGCATTTTAAAATCCGCCAAATTGTTCATCTTCGATCCGGCCACGAAGGCGAAAAAATGCACTTTATTAGCTGTGACAGTATGGGCGCACGCCCAGTACGACGCAAAAACGGCCGCTTAACAACAACATTTGGCGCTAAAGCAAACCCATTGACTCTGGAGGTCGTTAGCAACTCACATATGCTGGGCAACCAGATTTATAACGAAAACTTTTCGGACACCAAATCTCTCGAGTACGCATTGCAAATCAAGCTCCACAGACTCGCACCAGATGCAATCACACTGGGCTCTGCAGTGTTACAAACCGAGCTCATGGGTTTACCCAAAACACCTTCATCACTATTGTGCTTTTCAGAATCCGTTGGTGAATTTACTCAGACTAACCACAACAAAACGCCAGAAGACCCTGAATATCTGCAATCAGGGGCCACACAACGTTTACAGGTTGTTGCCAGCACAACGTTTGATGACCAAGACATGATTCTGGATCTCGCAGAAATACGTGACAACCTCGGAGTAAAAGAGATTTCTGCGAGTATGCAGCTGAACGGCAAAGGCACAGAAGATGCCATATACAGTTTCTGGAAGCGTGGAGGTGGATCTGCTCCGTCGATGGATATTCAATTCGAGGAATCAACTGCCGAGGGTATCAAAGCGGCATTCAGCGGAAAGGCCGACACCAATCAGGCGTTCAAAGGCGACATACAAATATCGCTTTAGCTTAACCGCTATTGATCTTGGTATACGCCAATGATTCAGTTAAATAGCTAAAGAGATCTTCGGAAGCTCGGAGCCACCTTTATGGTTACCGGTGTTTCCGATACAATACGGCCTGTAATTATTGATTTATCTATCACCAGGGTCGTTTATGCAATCTATTACGCTGCACCAACCGGATGATTGGCACATTCATCTCCGTGACGGTGACGCATTATCAAGAACTGTCGCCGATGCAGCCCATCAGTTTAATCGCGCCATCGTCATGCCAAATCTGGTTCCGCCAGTAACCAACACTCGCCAGGCGCTCGATTATCGTGAACGTATTCTTGCTCACGTTCCAGAAGGCAGTACATTCGAGCCATTGATGGTTTTGTATCTGACTGACAAAACCCAGCCTGAAGACATTGTAGAAGCCCACGCATCGGGTGTTGTCAGAGCAGTAAAGCTTTACCCTGCTGGGGCAACCACGAATTCAGATTCAGGTGTTACCGACATTTTTGCCAAAGCCGATGTCTTTGCAGCAATGCAAGAAGTCGGTATGCCGCTACTGGTGCACGGCGAAGTGACTGATTCCCATATCGATATCTTCGACCGTGAAGCGATCTTTATTGAGAACATTCTGAAACCTCTAACCAACGACTTCCCAAACTTAAAAGTCGTATTGGAGCACATCACAACAGCACAAGCCGTCGAATTTGTTGAAACCGCAACCGACAATATTGCTGCCACAATCACTGCGCACCACTTGCTTTTCAATCGCAACGATATGCTTGTTGGCGGTATCCGTCCGCACTTTTTTTGCCTGCCTATTCTTAAGCGATCTTTGCATCAGCAAGCCTTGCTAAAAGCAGCAACGAGTGGCAACCCTAAGTTCTTCCTTGGTACTGACTCTGCACCGCACGCTACGGATAAAAAAGAAGCAGCCTGTGGTTGTGCCGGCTGTTACACCGCACCCGCAGCAATTGAGCTATATGCAATGGCCTTTGAAGATGCTAATGCACTAGATAAACTGGATAATTTCGCGTCTGCTTTCGGCCCTGACTATTATGGCTTGCCACGCAACAACGAAACCATCACACTGAAAAAAACATCATGGACAATGCCTGAGAGCCTAACTCTCAGCACTTCCACTATTACACCACTATTAGCGGGCGAGCAGATTACATGGCAACGACTGACTGGGAACTGAGTGAGGTCAACGCGACATCCAAAGCAATGGACAAGCCGCAAATCGCCTACCGATTCCGTGGCTACCTACCCGTTGTAGTTGATATCGAAACTGCAGGTTTCAACCCTAAAACGGACGCAATGCTGGAAATCGCAGTAACGACTCTGGATATGGACGAGGACGGCACTCTAGCGGTAAAAGAAACACATGCATTCGATGTGGAACCGTTTGAAGGCGCAAACCTTGAGCAATCAGCGCTGGATTTTACTGGTATTGACCCGGAAGACCCTCTTAGAGCAGCGTACGATGAGCAGCATGTTCTAGGCGAGCTATTCCGGTTGATCCGTCGCGAAGTGAAACAAAGCAATTGCAAACGTGCCATTGTGGTTGCCCATAATGCCAGCTTTGACCATCAATTCCTGAATGCCGCTGTTGATCGCTGTGGTATCAAACGAAATCCGTTTCATCCATTTTCCAGCATCGATACAGCATCATTAGCAGGCCTTGCCTATGGTCACACTGTACTCGCTCAAGCGTGTCGCATTGCCAATATTCAGTTTGACAATGCCGCCGCCCACAGCGCCGCTTATGACTCTGAAGTAACCGCACGCCTTTTCTGCCAGATCGTCAACCAATGGCGTGACATGGGAGGCTGGGATAAAGCCGTTGAAGGGCATATGCGCTTAGCCGAGAAAGAAGGCACAGAATAGCAAACACACTAAATTCCATATTCAAGGCGCCATAAAACCAACAGTGCTCAGAATACTCACGGAATTCCAGATACAAAAAAGCCGGCAATACGCCGGCTTTTTTGTGCTTATGGTAACCACCAATTTCTCTGCAGCTATCGCCTTGAAAAATTGGTGCCCATAAAGCGATTTACAGAGCGTCAGAATTCTCGCTCAGGTATTCGGCAACACCTTCTGGAGATGCAGTCATACCCTTGTCACCTTTGTTCCAGCCTGCAGGGCAAACTTCACCATGCTCTTCGTGGAATTGCAGTGCTTCAATAACACGGATGTATTCATCGAAGTTACGACCCAGTGGTAAATCATTCACTTGCTGTGAACGAACCAAGCCATTCTTATCGATGATGAATGCACCACGGAAAGCAACACCGCCAGCAGACTCAACGTCAAACGCACGGCAAATGTCGTGGTTGATGTCAGCAGCCAATGTGTAACTTACTTGGCCAATACCACCATCTTTAACATCGGTGTTACGCCATGCATTGTGAGTGAAGTGAGAATCGATAGATACACCGATAACTTCAACACCCAATTCTTTGAATTTAGCCATACGGTGATCAGCTGCGATCAGCTCAGAAGGACATACAAACGTGAAGTCTAGCGGGTAGAAGAATACCAGACCGTATTTGCCATCCAGCGCTTGCTTCAGATTGAAGTCAGCAACGATAGTGCCGTCACCCAGTACTGCATTACAGGTAAAATCCGGTGCAGGTTTTCCAACTAATACGCCCATTGATTCATCTCCTAATCTAGGTTGGGTAGTTAAGCGTGTAAACAGTGCCAGCGGTCGCTAACACCTTGATTAATTCAACCCACATAGCTTAATGGCTTGAATTGAATTTACCAGCATCTTACGGGAGAAATTCAGCGATTTCCCATTGTTTATTTTTACGCGCCTCATAAAATAAATTTATTGATCAATAATTAAACATAAGCCAATTCTATGATCTAAGAGAAATTAGCAAATAAATTACAAATGCAATTGACAACGATTCCTATTACGCTTAAATTTACATCATCAACAACCTAATATGTTTGTTGATAGAACTGTGACACCGGAACTCACATTGATTCACCTTCACAAATTGTGAATCAACCGGCTCAAAGAACACTTTAAGCAACTGCCATATAAATTGGCACACTATCGAGAACGTTGAACATGTTTGTATGCATCTGCAAAGGCATTACTGATAACGACATTCGTGACGCGGTGATGGACGGTGCGACTTCAATGAAAATGGTACGTAGTAAGTTAGGCGTATCAACACAATGTGGTCAGTGTGCGTGTATGGCAAAAGATATCGTGAATAATGCACTCGATGATATGTCCTCAATGAATAACCAGGCTTCTTTTTATGCTGCCTAGTTGTTACACTTCCCTGTATCAACATTTCTAACATAGTTGCTAATAAAAACACTTCTCAGAATCACTTTCTTTCCCTTAAATTTCAATAACTTAGCGTTGACACGCCGTGTTTTACGCCCCAAAATCGCCTATTATTCATTCCGAACCGAATACTAAGGAGTTCCTATATGAAAGGCGACGCTAAGGTTATCGAACACCTGAACATAGCATTGGGCAACGAACTAATTGCCATCAACCAGTACTTCCTGCATTCACGTATGTTTAAGGACTGGGGGTTAAAAAACCTAGCACACCTTGAATATCACGAATCCATCGATGAAATGAAACACGCAGACATCTTGATCGAACGTATTCTTTTCCTTGAGGGTATTCCGAATCTACAAAAGCTCGGAAAGCTGTTCATCGGTGAAAACACCAAAGAAATGCTGGAATGTGACCTCAAAATTGAACAATTGGCAATTCCGGATTTGCGTGAAGGCATCAAGTATTGCGAGTCTGTTGCCGATTACATCAGCCGTGATGTCCTGCAAGACATTCTTGAATCTGAAGAAGAACACGTCGACTGGCTGGAAACTCAGCTTGGATTGATCGAACGTGTTGGTATCGAACGTTATGAGCAGAAAAACATGTATTTGGCTGATGAGCATTCGAGCTAATCTGCCCCACTGTTCAAAACGCTGGTAATCAGCAATCAAAAAAGCCGGCAATATGCCGGTTTTTTTGATTTCCCTAAAAACTCACAAAGCTTGTCAGACTGATGTTTCTGACAGTTCCAGAAACGCCTTCAGGCTTGCAGTTAAATAGTCGGTATCTTTAGTGCCCGCTGTTTCTCGAATAGAGTGCATGCCCAACGTCGGCACACCGATATCCAGTGTTTTCACGCCAATTTCCGTCGCTGTGATCGGCCCTATCGTAGATCCACACCCCATATCAGATCGCACAACAAATGACTGCAACGGTATACCCTGCTTCGCACACACTGCTTTAAAAATGGCCTGTGTTTCAGAGTTTGAGGCATATCTTTGATTCGCATTGATCTTTATAACCGGCCCTTGGTTTATTTGCGGCCCATGATTCTCGTCATGCTTGCTGGCAAAGTTAGGATGAATCGCATGTGCATTATCCACAGATATCATCATTGATTGCTGCAATGTCCGTATCATGGCTTCATCATCGCCAATAAGACGCGTCAAAAAGTCTTTTAGCATCGTACCCTGCGCGCCGGCCGCAGAAGCACTGCCAACCTCTTCATGGTCATTACAGACCAACAACATNGATTGTCCGTCGTCAGCCTCAATTAGTGCCTGTAAGCCAACAAAACAACTCAGAAGATTGTCCAAACGTGCTGCAGCGACAAATGCCTGATTGAGGCCATAAACGCGCCCAGGATTCACATCGTATAAGGACAACTCATATTCCAATAATTCGAGCTGCCCGAGTTCTGCATATTCAGCCGCCACCCGATGAGCGAGCAACGACCGAAATTCACCCGCGTCGTTACCATCAACTAAATCAAGCACAACCGGTAAATGAGTCTGCGCATTGATGTTGCGCTTACTGTTCGCCTCCTTATCAAGATGAATAGCAAGGCTAGGAACCATCGCTATCGGCGCGCAAAAATCAATTAAACGATGGTGCAGCTTTCCGTCAGCATCGACTACAGACACACGTCCGGCAATGCTCAACTCTCGATCAAACCACGGATTCAACAGCACACCACCGTAGGTTTCAACACCTAGCTGCCAGTAACCATGGCGATTCAAGTCCGGGTTCGGCTTGACTTTCAAACACGGGCTATCGGTATGCGCACCCAACATTCGGATTCCGCTTTCAGCTAGCGGTTTTTCACCATATCTGAATGCAATAATTGATGAATCATTGCGCGTCACAAAATACTTGGCTCCCGCTTCGAGCGACCAACCGTCTTTTTCTACGAGCTGTTGGAACCCTGCTGCTTTGAGTTTTGCAGACATGGTTTTAACGGCATGAAATGGTGTCGGTGAACTCTGAATGAATTCAATTAATTGCTGATTAAGATCTGTGGTTTTATCAGTCATAGCTTTGCTTGTTCGAATTATTATTTAATGACGGCTGGTGTTGAAAAAGGCGAGAATCACTCGCCCATTGTCATCACTTTATCGATGGCGATTTTATACATACAGCGCACTGCGCCTTCTTTCGCTTCTACTGGCTCGATAACGCCATAATAGTGAGGCTGGCCCAAATACAATTGCGTTAGCGCATCAATATGCTCAAAAGCGCCTTCCTCAACGATATCCTCAACACGGCCACGAATAGAGATGTACTTCCATGGGTTGGTCGTATCAACGGCTAATAGAGACACATTCGGGTTATCCTGAATATTGCGATACTTTACTCGCCCAGGTTTACTGTTTACCCAGATGTACCCATCTTCATAGTTAAACCACACTAACGTCGACTGAATACTGCCGTCAGACATATGTGTATTGAAGGTGGCATATACCGGACCATTAACAAGATCCATATGTGACTCAGGAATCACTGCGCTCATATCAATTTCCTCAATTCTAATCAGTTAAAATTTCACGGCAGAAACAGGCAACCATAGTACATTTCGGTCGATAGCTAGAGGCCAAAAATGTCAAAGTTAGTCGATAGGCTGAACAAAAACCCAAGGAGAAACTACCACTGCCCAAACGGTCTTTTCACCATCAAACCATGCGGCTGCCTGAGCTTCAGTAACGGCATGCACTTCATCAGCTTCCATCCACTGCTTCAATTGAGCCGAGTTATCCAGCGCAACCTCAGCAACCACATTAACCAAATCCATACCTGACTTCACATAAACAGCATCGCCAGCTGCATAGAAGCGCTGTATTTCCCGCCAGCCGATTTTGGACGTCTGGCGATTCAAATCATTCACAAGTTCGCGTTTTTTTTCTGCATTGTCTGACATGGAGGGGAACACTACCGGCATATTAACGTAAGCCGGTATTATTCTAGGGTTAACAGTGCTTGTAAAGAATGGGCTTGGGGAAGGTAGGATTAGTGCAGCAAACAGCGAAGCTTCAGCGACTCACTGCACCGAGAATAATCCCTAAAGAACGTAATTGTTCGAGAATTGATGAACCAAACTCAATAATGGCCGAAACATCGGATTGCTGCATTTCTTCAGCGATCTGCGTCAATGCCTGTTCACCGGTTTTGTCCGGTACCGCTTCGTGGTCATCACTCACGGTTAATATCTCAAGCAACCGCAAAGTCACCGGATTAACCTCAAGAAAGGCAACTTCATCCATTCGATTTCGGTAAACAACGATACAAACAGGTTGCTGTGAAGGGGCGCCGGGGATCGAGTCTCGACGAATTTCATGCACTGGCCATTGATAAACCACGGGCCAGGCCAAGCTCGATACAATTGGCACCTGCTTCAGCAAATTACCATTGGCATCCAAACCGGTGCGATCATGTTCTTCGTCGGCGACGTCTAACGCCAACTCCAGCCACTCGTAATGAGCCAGTTCACGCGCAAATGGAAACTCGTCATGGATAGGTAGCTGATCATCCTCAAGATAAGCAAGAAATTCTTCAGAAATTTCTAGAAAATACGGGGTATGGGATTGATGATGCTCGACAAATCCTCGCACCATTTCGAGCCAAGCTTCTTCAGAAAATAGTGATTTCAGTACTGGGAAACCGCCACTGATAAAACCTTCGATGTTATTAAAAAATAACTCGGTATAAACCTTCAGCCTTCGTGCTTCAATATTTTCGGGTCCGGCATTTTTCTCCGGGTTACGGATATGGGCTGCAAACGCAGCCTGCTGCTTTTGAAACTCAAACATGAAATCGTCCTGACTCAGGCACTGGCCAGATTATCGTTAGCTTGCTCACTAACTTTTTGTTGGATTTCTCGGATTCGCTCAACTTCAAGCACCAACCCATCCATCTCGGGGATATTAAAATCACGCTCCAAAAGTGTCGGTAACACACCAAACGTTTTGTACGCCTCTTCAAGTAACTGCCAAACATCATCAATAACATCTGCGCCGTGAGTATCCACCCGGAGGTCTTCAGCTTCATTAAAATGACCAGCCACATGGATGTAGGTAGTGCGATCGCCGGGTAGCGCTTTTAAAAACGCGACCGGGTCATAACGATGATTAATCGCATTAACAACAATGTTATTTACATCAAGGAGCAAGTCGCAATCGGCTTCAGCGACGACCGCATTGATAAAATCGATCTCTGACAACTGCTGATGAGGCGCGGCGTAATAGGAAACATTTTCAATCGCCATTCGCCGTTGCAATATGTCTTGAACTTGACGGATACGCTGTGCACAGACTTTTACAGCATCATCAGTAAAGGGGATCGGCATCAAGTCGTACAAGTGGCCTTGATCAGCACAGTAACTTAAATGCTCGGAATATAGAGGACAATCGAATGTGTCCATAAATTGTCGAATGCTGGTTACGAGATCAACATCGATATCACGAATACCACCCAAATCGAGTGACAAACCGTGTAGTGTAACAGGGACTTGTTCTGCAATAGACCGAAACGCTTTACCAAAACGCCCGCCTACATTGATCCAATTCTCTGGAGCGACTTCCATGAAGTCTACCGCCGAAACATCGAGGTTATAAGACGGGCTCATCATAGCCCGTCTTAAACCAAGCCCGGCACCTCGGACAACGTCTTGCTGCATAAGCTCAGTTCCTCAAATGGTGAGATTAGTGCTTACCACCGCACTTGCCTTCACCACACTTGCCTTCAGCTTTCTTGCCTTTCTCGCCGCCGCATTTACCTTCGCCACATTTACCTTCTGACTTAGCTTTTTTGCCGCCGCACTTACCTTCACCACATTTGCCTTCAGCTTTCTTGCCTTTCTCGCCGCCGCATTTGCCTTCACCGCATTTGCCTTCAGCTTTCTTGCCTTTTTCGCCACCACATTTGCCTTCGCCACATTTACCTTCGTGACCAGCTTTTTTGCCGCCGCATTTACCTTCGCCGCATTTACCTTCAGACGACTGCTTGTTGATTTGCTCGTAACCACTGCTCAGTGGGTTAGCACTGAAAGGGTTAACGTCTGCAGAAGCAACAGGTGCAATTGCTGAAGCCAAGAACGCAGCGCCCAGCGCTGTAGCTAATGGTTTTTTAGTTTGCTTAGTCATCAAGTGACTCCTTTTCCTAGTTGAAGAACTGCCATGCCAGCTTAGTTCTTATTTATGAACAACTTAATTCAGGCTCTGACGATAAATAGTAGAATCTTTACGCTAATAATCCACTATTGGTCTACACATGTTGCATAACAAACAAAAACAATACTTTTTTCGTTATGACAATTGCCGATACGTTTTAAAACACCGTTTGTGTTAAATAATCGTATCTCTTCGCTCCGTCAGTACCCCTAGCCATTGTTTCTCTAGCCGTTTCTTCGAAATCGGAAAACGGGTTTTCAACTGCTGAGCAAACAACGACACTCTATATTCTTCTAACATCCAACGATACTTGATCGAACTTTCCATAGTCAGCACACCCGGGTATGCCTCTTCTAATTCATCCATTTGTTGGCGAATCTCAGCCAACTCAGCGGTATATTTCAAATCCTTGCCCAACTGATTTTGGAGTCGCTCCAAACGATAGGCCATCGCAGCATAATATTTCGGCAACTCTTTCAAGCTCTCAATCGGGGTTTCATAAACAAACCCAGGAAATACCAAATGCCTGCGCTGATATTCTACATCCGCGATCACCGCCGAATATGTCTTACTATCTAACTTCATCAGCGCTTGTCGGGCATTATAATCATCATTCACAACGGCCCGCACTACCTCTTCTAATTCGTTAGCGATTTGTGATAAATGCCCTCTTTTGTGTTTTATACGTGATTCAAAACCGTCTTGATCAAATACAAGTTCGCCACCAAAGAAGCAATGATTGAAGCTCGCCGTAATTAAGTCTTCGACCAACTGTTTTTTGTCGTACTCCGCACTGAGCTTGAGCTGCAGTTCATTTCCACGCAGCATCTCCTTGCGTAAATACTTCACCTGCTGAGGTAAAGTCAGCATCGCCAGACGCACTAATCCCTTACGATGAACTTGCGCCTGAACATGCGGGTAATCCGCCAATGTCAGCGATACGCTATCACCGTTATCTTTAATTGCAGGGAAGGATTTAACACGGCTTCCGGCCTGAACGAATTCTTTTTCCTTAGAGATATCTCCAAATGTCCATCGCGTATATGTCTCAGCAGCTTTGACCACTTTATTGTCTAACGCGTCTTGTACCATGTGACCGTAGGTTTTGAGCAAATATCCCAGATCACGACTCCTCGACAACGTCTCGTTATCTTCGCCGATGAGGTGAAACTGCACCCGATAATAGTCATCTACNGCTTCGGGGTTCCACGCATCAGGTGGAATATCCAGACCGTTTAATTTCTTAATCATAGCGGCTAGCGATTGGCACAAAGAGGCATCAGACGCCTGCAGCTCAGGCACGATGCGCGCTGCAGTCTGTGGAATCGGCACCAATGCACGTCGATACTGCTTCGGTAAACCACGCAGTAACGCTTCGCATTTTTCCATCAATAATCCAGGTACCAACCACTCAAACAGAAAGCGAGGCACCCGATTAAGCGTCGTAACCGGCACCCGAACGGTTATACCATCATCTTTATGACCGGGCTGAAAACGATACGACAACGCATAACTGACGTCTTTATGATCAATATGATCCGGAAATTGACCATCTACCGCATCTCCCGCGTCGGATGAACAAAACAAAGTCTCATCAGCAAACAGCAGCTTTGGTTCTTTCTTTTCGGCTTTTTTACGCCATCGATCAAATGACGCTAGGTTAGTAACGTTTTCAGGAACACGTTGATCATAGAATTGGTAAATATCATCATCATTCGCCAGCAGATCGCGGCGACGAGATTTTTCTTCTATGCCGGCAATGTCAGAACGCAACTTGCGATTGTGCCGATAGAAAGCCGCATTAGTACGCAATTGCTCTTCAACCAACCCACTGCGAATAAATAGCTCCCGTGAAACAACCGGGTCGATCTGGCTATAACTGACCCGCTTTTTCTCTTCAATCACTAGGCCATAGAGGCTGGTTTTCTGATAAGCAAGCGCTTGATTTTGCTTAGTGCTCCAGTGAGGTTCAAAATAGGTATGCTTGAGAAGGTGCGCAGCGATGTCCAATAACCACTCCGGATCAATACGAGCAACATTGTGGCCATACAACTGCGATGTTTCTATCAGGTCTCCCGCCATTACCCATTTTGGCGGTTTGCGCGCAAGGTGTGATGTCGGGAATAAACGAAACTTACGATTCCGTGTTCCATCGAATAATTTCGGTTCGGCTTGGAAACCAATATTCGTCAGCAAACCAGTCAGCAGGGCGCGGTGCACGCGGTTATAATCACGCGCCTCGATATTTTCTTTAAAACCTAGACGATGACAGATACGTTTAATCTGCGCGTGAGTTTCACGCCATTCACCCAATCGCTGCCAGGATAAAAACTCTTTCTGACACATTCGGCGAAACTGGTTTCGAGACAAGGCCTGCCGTTGCTCTTCGACATAATCCCAAAGCGCTAACAAACTGACGAAGTCTGATTCTGTATCTTTAAACCGGCTATGCTTCTCACGTGCAGCCTCACGCTTGTCTGCTGGTGCATCTCGGGGATCTTGAATACTCAATGCTGCTGCAATTACCAATACTTCCTTGAGGCAATCTTCCTTCGCCGCTTCAACCACAATACGAGCAAGCCGCGGGTCAACAGGCAATTGCGCCAGCTGGCGACCCGTATCGGTCAATTGGCGCGTCGGAGTCAGCGCAGCGAGCTCCACCAGTTGTTTGGTTCCATCGTTAATAAGACGCTGATCTGGCGGCTCAAGGAAGGGAAAATCTTCAACGAGGCCAAGCCGCATGATTTGCATTTGTAGAATAACCGCCGATAGATTCGTACGCTGAATCTCTGGTTGCGTAAATGCGTCTCGTGTTGTGAAATCAGTTTCATCGTACAATCGGTAACATATCCCCGGGCCGATACGACCGCAGCGACCCGCACGCTGGTTAGCGCTGGCTTGAGATACTTTCTCGATCGGCAAACGCTGTACTTTTGCTCTGTGACTATAGCGAGACATACGCGCCAGACCTGAATCGATCACATAGCGGATGCCCGGCACGGTCAAGGATGTTTCGGCCACATTGGTTGCAAGGATAATCCGCCTGCCTGCCGTTTTGTCAGGATTAAATATTTTTCGATGCTCTGCGGAATTGAGGCGTGCGTATAATGGCAAGATTTGAGTTTGCGGTAGGTCTGAACGCCTTAACAACAGAGAAGCTTCACGAATGTGATGTTCACCGGGTAGAAATACCAACACATCACCAATCTGAGACTTTTCTGGTGATGCTTTTTCATTAGCTTCTATTTCTTTAACAACCTGATATATGCCCTCACTCAGGTCAACACCATCACCAATGTCACCCAACGACCGGTATTCCATATCAACAGGCCAAGTACGCCCGCTCACCTCAATAATTGGCGCATCATTAAAGTGTGCTGAAAACTTCTCTAAATCGATGGTGGCTGAAGTGATGATAACTTTAAGGTCCGGCCGTCTGGGTAAAATGNGTTTAATATAGCCGAGTAGGAAATCAATATTCAGTGAGCGCTCATGGGCTTCATCGATAATCAGTGTGTCGTATTTTTCGAGAAACCGATCATGTGGGATTTCAGCAAGAAGCACGCCGTCCGTCATCAGCTTCAATAAGGTTGTATCGGTACTATGGTCGGTAAACCGTACCTGATAACCCACTTCTTGCCCAAGCGTCACTCCGACCTCTTCAGCAACTCGGGTCGCAACCGCGCTGGCTGCAACTCGCCGTGGCTGAGTATGGCCAATAAGCCCTTCGCGGCCGCGTCCTAAATCCAGGCACAGCTTACTCAGCTGGGTTGTTTTCCCTGAGCCCGTTTCACCGGCAACCACCACGACTTGATGCTTGCGGATAAGCTCAGCTATCTCATCCCGACGCTGACTGATAGGCAAATCTGGATATTCAATCTCCAGCACTATATCTTTACGGGCAGCAAGAACGTTCTGCGAATGACGGCATTGATCAACAAGCCGGTCATTAAGCTTCTCGAACTGCTTGATTGAATCATCTCGATTAAAACTAAAACTCTGTAATTTTTTTAACTGGCGAGTCAGGTGAAATCGGTCTTTTTTCAGTGTCTTGGCTATATCTGCCGGGGTAATCTCTGGGGTAGGTCTATCAGCGGTCATGGGTACGTTGTCATTTGATCGAACTGCAGATTGTAACGGCAGTGAACGACAGTGCAAATGCTTCTAGGGACTAACGTGGCAAACGTATCGCAAAAGCGACTAAGGGAGTATCGAGCGAGATTACTGAAAAGATTGAGTTGCCAAATAGAGAGGACGATAAAAACTGGCGGGGATAAATCAACAGGCCATCCATGACCCGCTCAAACGCAGTGAATTAGGCTTCAGTTTCAGCTTGTTCCTGTTCTGCTGCCTGTTTAACACGACGATAGATTTCTTCACGATGGACTTTTACATCAGCTGGTGCATCAATTCCTAAACGCACTTGATTGCCTTTGACACTAAGCACAGTCACAGTAACGTTTTCCCCTATAACCAATGCTTCCTGAACTCGACGAGTGAGTATCAGCATTCGAACCTTCTCCCTAAGACCTTAATTTGATCGAAAGTAATGAGATAAAAACAATTTGCTTGAGAATCAAATTGCTATTGAGCTTCTATCTAATTGCAGCAACTTCCCCTGCACCCACACACCTTTGATTTCTGGCAGATAGTCTCAACCAACTACAAAAGAAATGTGGCCTCCAGCCGAATGAAATGCCCCTAAGAACAGATCTTTACGATGATTCATCGTGCCCAGTTCAGCGCAGAATGAATCACAGCCTTTATAACGTTTAATTATAGGCAAGACCAGAAGACCTCCAATTCTAACTAAAAACTCAAAAATAACCACCTTTCAACTTCGTCAAGAAAAAAAATGTGTACTAACTAACATTANTACTATTTCTTATGGGAAATTATCCAGCATTGATGAATCTTAGCGTTACGTTTGAAGTCTTCGTCGATAGTTTTTGCCGTAATATCCTGAATATCGAAGTGAGACTCCAGCACCTTATCCAATCGAAACCCACGACGATTGTTAGAAAATATCAGTGTGCCTTCCTGATCAAGTCGCCCCATGGTTTTGTGAATGAGGTTAACGTGGTCGCGTTGAACATCGAACGTGTCGTCCATGCGTTTGGAATTGGAGAAGCTCGGCGGATCTAAAAAAATCAGATCAAATTGATCTCGCGCTTCTGACAACCAGTCAATAACGTTAGCTCGCACCAGCAAATGGCGTTTGAGGTCGAGGCGATTGGCTTTAAAGTTACGCAAAGACCAACTCTGGTAAGTCTGCGACATATCAACACTGACAGAAGCCAACGCGCCACCCTGAGCAGCTTGCACGGTTGCCGCGCTGGTGTAAGCGAAAAGATTCAGGAATCGCTTGCCCTTGGCCTGCTCGCCAATCATTTTGCGTACCGGCCTATGATCCAAAAACAAACCCGTGTCGAGGTAGTCTTTCAAATTGACTAACAAGTGTGCATTACCTTCCTGCACTCTGAAAAATGCTTTGGAATCATCCAGCTTCACGTATTGGCTGGTACCCTTTTGGCGGGTTCGCTCTTTGAAGAACAACTGACCGGGCGTCAGCTCAAACACCTCTCTAACGGCTTCCTCAAACTGCTGCCGACGACTAAACGCGGCGAATTTATCAACCGATTTAGGCGCGGAGTACTCAGTAATTTGAAAAAACTCGCCATAGCAATCCAACGCAAAGGCATACTCTGGCATATCTGCGTCATAGATTCTGTAAGCATCTGTATCGGCTCTTTTAAGCCACTTTTTGAGATGTTTTCGATTCTTTCGTAAGCGGTTGGATACCATATCCACCCCCTTTTTGAATCGCTCGGATTGCGGCCCGTCTGCCGTATTCTCTGATGATGTTGAGACAGCTTGTTCGTTGCTTCTAATTCTGGCAGCACTTTTCTCCCAAACGTTACCATCACTACTCTTGACGCTAGGATCCGGCTCTGCGGGAGGATTGAGGGATTTGTCCTTGCGATATAATTTGAACAACACCCACTGTGCTTTTAACGCACCATTCATAAACTGATACGCGCGGGATTTTTGGAGCCCCAGTGCTTTGATTAAATCATCATCAGAACTCAGGATTGCTGCTTCCCAACCTTCACAATGCTGGCGCAGTTTTTGTCCCAATAACTGATACAAACCGAACAGCTGATTACGATCAGACAATCGTTCACCGTAGGGAGGGTTGCATACAAGCACTCCAGGCTCAGGTAACGAAGGCGAAAAATCTTTCAATGATTGAGGCTTAAATTCAATAAACTCAGCCACACCTGCGCGCGTCGCATTGTCTCTTGCGGCCATGATGGAACGCCCGTCTGCATCAAATCCATAAGCCATCACACGCGCTTCATTGGCAAACGCAGCATCGCGCTTGTCGACTGCATCTTGGTATATTTCCATCCACAACGCTGGCTGGTGGCGCAATATTTGCTCAAACCCAAATGATGGTCGCTGAATCGCAGGCGCGATATTCAGCATGGTCAATATGGCTTCAATCAACAGCGTACCGGATCCACACATAGGATCCACAACCGGCTGTATTTCGCCGGTTTTCACTCCCGCACGTACCAGCAATGCAGCGGCCAAGTTTTCTTTCAGCGGTGCTTTAGCACCCGCAAGTCGATAGCCACGACGATGCAAGCTGCCGCCGGCCATATCAACGCCCACCACAAACCGGTTTCGTTTTACCGAGGCAAATATATGCACTTGTGCAGACTGAGAATCAACATTCGGTCGTTCACCCACTTCAGCATTAAACGCATCAACAATGCCATCTTTAACCAGCTGACCACCGTAGTTAGAGTGCTTAATAAATCGGTTAGTACCCTTGAAATCGACAGAGAAGGTTTTGTTCAATGCAAAACACCCAGGCCAATACACATCACGAACAGATCGATAAAGATCTTCTTTGGTACGTACTTCAGCCTCTGCAAGAAGCCAAATTACCCGATTAGCCAATCGCGACCAAAGACAGACACGATAAACTGCGGCAAGGTCACCTTCGGCAAAAATACCGCCGACCGACTGCTGGATACTGTCCAGCCCAAGTGTTTGCACTTCGTCTTCAAGTAACAGTTCAACCCCTTTAGGGCAGGTAATAAACAATCGGTTTTTCATGGATTAACTCTGGCCTATCGGCCTGATATTTCAAACTTGTGAAGTTGTTCCCGTATCAGCATATAACCAGCCGAACGGCGGGAATTTTTCACCGCTCATGTTTTCGTAATTAGTAGACATGCTACTTGCCTTCACAAACCACGCTTGTGTTAGCTTTCAGACGGGTTGTCGAGGATTCAGTGAAATCTCAACGGCATGTCATTTTTAAGTTCTGTGGCACATATAACGTAATCAGTGCCTATTAATAACTGAAAAGTGGATGACATTTCGGCCAAAAACTGGTTCAGTTGATCTACAACAAAGTGATTACACAGGGTGTTCGTTTTAATTACTTTGTCGTTCGCAGTGTCTATCGATTTGGAGACAATGAATGAAAACACATAAACGCAGCGCTATTCAGCGTATCTTCAACCACGGCTACATCGCAGCTATCAGAGGTAAATCGTTAAGTACCTGTCCTTACGAGGAAGCCACAGACAAACACTTTCAATGGACATCCGGTTGGCGCGAAGGGCGTCAGGATCACTGGTCAGGCAACGCCGCCTTCGCTGGCATGCACAAAGCGCAAATGCGTTAATATGAGAACTAACCTTCTTCCAACGTATCCAAAGCAGTAAGACGCAAGATTCTATTTAGTACCCTTACACACCCTAGCGGCCATTACCAAATGGCCCTCTTGCACCCGATGAATACGGTGCATATGCGGCCGCAGACGCGGCCGCTTTTCGTTGATCACCTTAAAACGCTCTAGCTGCATCCTTAATGAGTGCGGCGCCTCGATAGATAAACCCACTGTATATCTGCACTAGCGAAGCACCGGCTGCACGCTTTGCCGCAGCGCTCTCAGTATCAAGAATGCCACCTACGCCAATAATCGGAACTCTGTCACCGAGGTGTGAATGAAAAAGCTTAATGGTTTGCGTTGAAATCTGCTGTACCGGGAAACCACTCAAACCACCCGCTTCGCCAGCCAGCGGATGGCCCTGAACCGCATCTCGACCGATGGTTGTATTAGTCGCTATCAATCCATCGATCTGATATTCAAGCAATGCACTAGAAACATCAGCAATATCGTCCTCTGCCATATCCGGTGCAACCTTCAATGTTAATGGAACGTAGCGTCCGTGTTTTTCAGCTAGTTCTGTTTGGCGTTGCTTCAAGGCTTTCAATAACCCTCTCAGCGGCTCACCAAATTGAAGATCACGGAGCCCGGGAGTATTCGGTGAAGAGAGATTAACCGTAATGTAATCGGCGTAGGCATATACCTTATCCATACAGATCAGGTAATCGTCCACGGCCTTGTCATTCGGGGTATCCTTATTTTTACCGATATTAATACCCAAAATGCCTTTAAATTGGCGCTGCTTAACCTGACTTACCAGATAATCCACGCCTTTGTTGTTAAATCCCATGCGATTAATGATCGCTTGATGCTCTTTAAGGCGAAACAATCGTGGCATTGGGTTGCCAGGTTGCGGACGTGGGGTGATCGTACCAATCTCAACAAAACCAAAACCTAATGCACCCAGCGCATCAATATAATCACCGTTTTTGTCTAAACCGGCAGCAATACCTACGGCATTCGGAAAGTTTATTCCCATCACCTCTACCGGATTATTCAACTCCGGCCCGGATGTTCTGAACAAACGTGTCAGGTGCAATTTATGCAGAGTTTTCAGCGCCTTAAGCGAGAGATTATGAGATTTCTCCGGATCCATTTGGAAAAGCAGCGGTCTGATCAAAGCGTACATATAAAAAGCGCACCTGCGGATAGGTATAAACGGGAAAGGGGTAACGACTTGGAAAATCAGACAATCATAACAGAATCAGGTTTCTATCGCTCGTTTCGATGAGGTCGAAAATTTACTGCCTCGACGGCAACAACAGTGCATTGAACTATTTTGGCGCGGTAACTAGAATGCTACGCTAATTCGTTAGTAGTCGAGATAGGCATTGTTACTTCTGCAAAGTTACATTTTAGGCATTCCGATAACGCTCTCAAGCAGATAAACCACTGCCAGATCTTGAAAACCGCTAATCATTTTGAGTATTACATCCGCCAAAGAAGTGTTTAAACGCATGGAACCTTATTACTTGGCTTATCGTCATTGAGTGCCATATGCTGCTGTAAGCATCAAGACTCATGTAAGACCTTTAGCACTGCGGATTTATTCGAAAAAACAAGAACAGAACTGAGAAGAATCAACAACGGATATGGATACAAATACTGCGTTTCAACACTTGGAAACATGGCTGGATTCTCAAATTGTCGGCCAGCCAAAGCTGATCAACCGTCTGCTGATTGCGTTACTTGCTGATGGTCACCTGTTGGTCGAAGGGCCTCCGGGGCTGGCAAAAACCAAGGCGATCAAAATACTCTCGGACGCCATTGAAGGTGATTTCCATCGTATTCAATTTACCCCTGACCTACTGCCCGGCGATATTACAGGCACCGATATTTTTCGCCCTGAAACCGGCACATTTACGTTTGAGCAAGGCCCGATATTTCACCCGATGATCCTCGCTGACGAGATCAACCGAGCCCCAGCCAAAGTGCAATCAGCATTACTTGAAGCAATGGCTGAACGCCAGGTGAGTATCGGTAAAAAAACTTACAAGCTACCAGACCTATTCCTCGTTATGGCAACGCAAAACCCGCTTGAGCAAGAAGGCACATATCCGCTACCAGAAGCCCAGCTCGACCGTTTTTTGTTGCATATCAACGTTGACTATCCCGGCGCAGACGCCGAGAAAAAGATCCTACAATTGGTTCGCAATGAGTTTAAACAAGCCGATCAAATCGAACCCATTGAAGAAATCTCACAGGCCACTTTGTTTGATGCACGCCAGCAAGTACTCAACCTGCATATGGCTGAATCCGTTGAAACGTATATGGTGCAATTGGTATGTGCAACGCGTCAGCCCGCCAGCTACGACAGTCAACTAGCCAGCTGGATCGAATACGGCGTCAGCCCTCGTGCCACTATCGCACTAGATCGCTGTGCACGCGCCCATGCTTGGTTAGCCGGTAAAGATTATGTCAGCCCCGACGATGTACAAGCGGTTATGCACGATGTCTTCCGTCATCGCTTATTGTTGAGTTTCGAAGCAGAAGCCAGCGGCTTAAGCAAAGATGACATCACCGATCGACTGTTGGAACTGGTTCCCATCGCCTAATCACTGCTATTTGAAAACCCATGAGCTATCAAACCCGCAGTACCGGCGCCTATACAGAGCTGGAACATTTATCTAGCTATCAGGTGGCTGCACGGCATTTGCCGTTAATTAAAAATAATCGCGCCCTGGCTGCACTCAATGGCCCCTACAAAACCCTGATTCGTGGCCGAGGCATGGAATTTGAAGATGTGCGCCAGTATCAGCCAGGCGACGATATCCGAACCATCGACTGGCGTGTCAGTGCCCGCACGGGCAAGACGCACACCAAGCAATTTCGCGAAGAACGCGAAAAACCTGTGTTTATTGCCGTTGATCAACGCAGCAACATGTTTTTTGGCAGCCAGGTTGCACTTAAATCCGTTATCGCAGCTGATCTAGCCGCTTACTTGGCATGGGCCGCATTTCACAAAGGCGACCGTGTGGGTGGTTTGATATTCAATGACCAAAAACACACGGATATCCGCCCCCGGCGTCAACGCAAAACCGTATTACAACTACTGCATGGGCTATCGGAGTTCAATCAGGCCTTACAAGGTTTTCAAAACAACAGCAGCCGCCCTCTCGCCGACGCTCTATTGGAATTGAAACGCATCGCAAAACCCGGCTCCCAGATCTTCGTGATCTCTGATTTTCACGATCTCAACGACAGCTGTGCATCAATAATCCATGATCTCGCGCGACACTGTGAAATTATTGCGATCAAGACGTACGATTCTCTGGAGACACAATTGCCGCACCAAGGCATGTTCCGAGCCGGAAACGGACAACGCTTTTTTGAATTCAACAGTAACGACAAAAATACACGAGACCAATATCACGAAAGCTGGCAAGCACACAGCGAAGCTATTCGAGCGACTCTTGGCAAATATCAGATACCGCTAATCCCGGTGGCGACTGACCATGATCCTCTAAGCTTGCTACATCAGTACTTCGGCAAACCACGCTTCACACAAATCGACAACCTGGTGTCAGGAGGTACTGCCTGATGCAGCAACCTGCAGCCAGTAATCCACTCGACCAACTGCGCGACATTCACCTACCGGACGCCATCACATGGTGGCCACCGGCTCCCGGCTGGTGGGCCGTGACTTTGTTAGCGATCATCGCGCTTTTCACAACTGTTTATACACTGGTCAAAATTCATCAAAAACGCCGATATCGTCGACTTGCGATCGCCGAGCTTGACCAACTTAGCTCTGAGAAAAACGATGCTGCGGAATTGGCTGAAGCACTCACGCAGCTCATTCGTCGAACCCTAAAAGCCGCCGACGAGGGCTATGACAAACAACAATCTGCGCTAACGGGTGATAATCTTCACGAGATACTAAAACCCGAGCTAACAGACACACAGATACACTGGATAACCCAGGGCAAATACCAAGCAAACGCTGAGGTTCCCGATACAGCGGCCCTGACTGCAGCCGTTAGACAATGGATCAAAGGGCACAAGGTATGATTGAGTTTACCCTCCCCTGGATTTTTGCGTTGCTACCGTTGCCATTGCTCGTATGGTGGTTAATACCGGCGCGCAAACAAACCTCTGCTGCGCTTTATATGCCGCATGTGCAATCAGACAATTTGCGACAGCATGATATTAGCCCCGGCCGATTTTCATGGTTACGTTTCTTGCCGTTGCTGGCAATCTGGATCTTATTACTCGCAGCGGCGGCTAACCCAATGCGTATCGGTGAAGCCATTGAATTACCCGCAAATGGCCGTGATTTAATGCTGGCCGTGGACATCTCCGGCAGCATGGAACAACGCGATATGACCATTAACGGCCGTAGGGTCAACCGTTTGGTCGCCACCAAGGATGTATTAACTCGGTTCCTTTCGCAGCGTCAGGGTGATCGTGTTGGCTTGATACTATACGGCAGCCAGGCATTTGTTCAGGCCCCACTCACGTTTGATTTAAAAACCGTTCACCGTTTATTGATGGAGAGTCAAATCGGCTTTGCTGGCACTGGCACGGCCATCGGTGATGCGATTGGCTTGGGAATCAAACGCCTGGCCGACAACCCGGCCGAAAGCCGTGTTTTGATTTTGCTCACTGATGGGGAGAACACATCCGGCACGATGCTACCGGTAGAGGCCGCTAAATTTGCCACCAAAGAGCACGTTAAGATCTACACCATCGGCCTCGGGCACCCCCGCTCACGCTACCCCATCGATGAACGCACATTGAAAGAAGTCGCCGATATTACCGGCGGTGAATTTTTCCGTGCCCGCAGCCAACAGGAGTTGGCCAGCATCTATGCTGCTATCGATAAGCTCGAAGCCGTGGAACAGGAAGCCGAAATTTTCCGCCCCAAACAAACCCTCTTTTATTGGCCGCTCGGCGGAGCAATGGCGCTGGCACTGCTATTCGGCCTCATCAATGTGGGTAGTAGACGCTTGCATACAAGGAGTACGTCCGTATGAGTTTCTCCGAACTGATCGCCAACTTTCATTTTATACGCCCTGAATTGCTTGCATTACTGCCATTGGGTCTCGCATTTGTGTGGTTTGCACGATACTCAATCGCAGCAGCATCGAATTGGAACAAAGTGATTGATCCGGTACTGTTGCCGTTTTTGATCGACGATGAAAACCAAGTGAAATCTCAGCGCTGGCCCGTCGCAGCGTTAATACTTGCCTGGTGTTTAGCGTGTTTTGCCATCGCTGGGCCAGTTTGGGAAAAAATCGAACAACCTGTCGTCAAAAAACAAAATGCCCTTGTGATCATCCTCGACCTGACATTATCGATGTATGCAGAGGATCAAAAACCCTCTCGGTTAGTCGCCGCCAAGCGAAAGGTTGAAGATATTCTCAAACAACGCAAAGAAGGTGTTACGGCGCTGGTCGTGTTTTCTGGCGATGCACATACCGTTGCACCGCTAACTGATGACGTGCGCACCATCGACAACATGTTACCTGCACTAGAACCCTCGGTAATGCCGAAGTTTGGCAACAATGTCGGCTCAGCAATTAAGCAGGCTAACGAGTTAATCGAAGCAGCAGCCGTGCATCAGGCACAGTACTTATTGCTCGCCGATGAACTCAACAGCAGCCAGTTTAAAACAGTCGCCAACCTGTTACCTGCGGGCGTACAACTNGACATTATCAGCTTTGGCACGCCCTCTGGCGCACCGATACCGCTACCGGAAGGCTTCCTAAAAAATCGCGCTGGCGCCACAGTCATCGCAAAAACAGATACTTCTCAGATTATGTCTGACAGCCGCAAATACGGATTCGGCTTTGCCAAAAGCAGCGTCACAGACACCGACATTAATCGACTGCTTAGCAGCACACATCAGAATGAAGATGAGAAAGAAACCGTCGACCGTCAGTTCGATTTATGGCAAGAGATGGGTCATTGGCTGGTGCTTTTGATTTTACCGATAGCGCTATTTAGCTTTCGCCGTGGGTGGATTCTGTTGGCGCTTGTTATCGTCATGCCGCAGGACGCCTGGTCACTAACATGGGATGACCTATGGAAAACACAAGATCAACAGGCCGCCGCAAAATTGGAATCCGGCAACACCAGTGAAGCTGCCGGCCAGTTTAACGACCAGCGCTGGCAATCTGCCGCCCACTATCAATCGGGTGACTACCAAAAAGCACTGGATTCCATCGATCAACTGGATATCGAAGACCAAGACAGCCAAGACTACTACAACCGCGGCAACGCACTGGCGCGCATGAATCAATTCGATGACGCCATCGCAGCCTACGACAAGGCCCTCGAAATCAACCCGAACGATGAAGATGCCGCATTCAACAAACAGCTGATTGAACAACTAAAGCAGCAGCAAGAGAACCAGGAAAACCAATCCGGCGAAAATGGCGAAGACAGCCAACAGCAAGATGGCGAATCTGGAGAGCAACAAGATCAACAAAGTAATGGCGCTGACGATTCCAACCAAGACGGTGAACAAGGGGAATCAGGTGAAAGTAGCAGTGACCAACAAGATGGTCAGAATAGTGAATCCAGCAATGACCAAAACAATGACGGTCAAGACATGGACGATAGTCAGCAACAAGATGCGTCTCAAGGCTCCGAAAATTCTGAAAACGCAGACCAGAATAAGGAACAGAGTGAGGAGCAACAAGCTAGTGAGAACGCCAATTCACAAGATCAAACAGCCGAGTCTGAGCAGCAAGATGATGCAACAGAAACACAGCAGGCCGGCGAAGAAACTGACGAACAAGATCAAACCGACGCCGAACAACAAGCAATGGCGCAGGGCCAACAAGAACCCATGAGCGCCGAAGAGAAAGCCCATCAGCAGGCCCTGCAACAATGGCTACGACGCATCCCAGATGACTCAGGCATGTTGTTAAGAAACAAATTCCGTCATCAGTACGAGCAAAATCGACGCAATAACGAGCATATCGATAAGGACAGCGAACAATTATGGTAATTTCTGCAACGCCCTCACTGATTAAGCCTACGGTGCGACGTGCCATAGCAGTTCTTGCCATCGCTGCATCAATGTTCGGTGCTCAAATAGCACTAGCAGCCAAGGTAACGCTCGACCGCACACAAATTTCGATGAGCGAAAGCGCCACACTGACGGTAGAAGCCGAAGACGACGGCGCACTGCCCGATGACATATTGCGCAACCTTGAGCGCAACTTTGACGTCACCAGTCGCGGGCAATCAAAACAAACCTCCTGTGTAAATTTCAGCTGTACCTCAACCTCCAGCACCGCTTATATGCTCGAACCGAAAGCACCCGGCATTTACACCATCCCTGGTTTTACGCTGGATGGAGAAGCCGTTGCAGCACGGCAACTTCAAGTGAATGCAATCAACACCGATCCAAACAAAGGACCGGTTAGCAATATTTTTGCGGAATTGTCGGTTGATAACAAAGAAGTGACATTGCAGCAGCAAGTCTTACTAACGGTCAAAGTGAACACGGCAGTTAATCTCACTGACCTGAATATTGAACCGCTGAATATTCCAAATACGCTGCTTAAGGAAATTGGCCAAACCAGTTATCAACGCACACTCGGCAGTAAGCTTTTTCAAACGTATGAAGTTCGTTATGCCCTATTCCCACAAGCCAGTGGCACACTGCAAATCCCACCATTGACAGTGCATGTTGCGCGACCGGATGGCGGTCGCCAAGGGTTTCGCAGCTTGTTCTCCAGCAATCGTCAGGAACGTGTGAGAACGAACAGCGAGACCGTCGACGTCACAACGCCGCCGCCACACAAGGGGGATTGGCTACCGGCACAAACAATGAGCCTCAAAGATAGCTGGAGCAGTGATCTCCTAGACTTGAAAGTTGGCGATTCAATCACACGAACCATTACCACCACCGCATTGGGCCTCAGTGCCGAGCAGTTGCCACCAATCACAATGGACGGCACTGCCAATTACAAGACCTACCCCGATCAACCAGCCTCAGAAGATCGCCAAAATGAAAGAGGTATTGTGGGTATTCATACTGACTCAATCGCCATTGTTCCAACTCAGTCAGGCACCGTCACACTGCCAGCGATACAGCTACAATGGTGGAATTTGACGACACAGAAACTACAAACAGCCGAGCTACCAGCCGTTACGTTGACTGTAAAACCGAATCCAGACGCAGCAATCGCTCCACAAACACCACCCTATGAACCGGTGCTATCAAACTCACAGCCCACCGCTGAGCCCCCTGCATCAACAACCGCTATTCAAGTCGACCATCAGCACCTACGCCTCTGGCAGATCGCCACCACTATCAGCAGTGTGCTTGCGCTTGTATTCCTGGTACTTTGGTTGAGCAGCCGAAGACGTCCTACCGCTATATCGGATGAACAACTAGCCCTATCTCCCGAAGCAAGCCAGTTACCCGCAGCCTTGAATGCCTTGAAATCTGCGTGCCAGCTAGGCCAGCCAGATGCCATCCGTGTCAAACTGCTCGCATGGGCCAAGCTACGCTGGCCTGAAGCTTCTGCCTATTCAACTATGGATGTCGCTCGCTTACTGCAATCTGCGCAAGCCAATGAAGCTTTAAAAGCGCTTGATGCGGCGCTATTCCAAGGTGAACCCGGACAACCACAGCACTGGCAAACGATTGCTGACGCCTGCGAAAAATCCCAGGCAACGGCAAATATTCTCAGTAAAGACCAGCTAGCGCCGCTGTATCCTAACAACGGTTAAACTACTTACGCCTGTTGAAACCCTTCATCAGGCGTTTACAATGCAGCGTTCTGTTTTGTATCTGAATAAATTTCGAGGCTGTACCTATGTCCAACGGCTTTGCCTGTATCGGGCTATCCAACCCTAAAAACCCAGAAAATGTTGGTATTATCCTGCGAGCTGCCGGTTGCTATGGTGTCAACAGCGTCTTTTACAGCGGCAAGCGGTATCAAAAAGCGCGAGAGTTCATGACCAATACACAGAAGGTTCATGAGCGTATTCCAATCATTCATAGTCAGGATTTACGGGATTCCGTACCCTTAGGAGCAACGGTTGTTGCTATTGAACTAGTAGAAGGCGCAAAACCTCTGATCGAATACGAACATCCGAAAAATGCATTTTATGTCTTCGGCCCAGAGGACGGTTCATTGAAAGACGATGTTTTAGCATGGTGTGATGATGTCGTGTACATCCCAACCATCGGATGCATGAATTTGGCTGCGACAGCCAACGTTGTACTCTACGACCGCATGGCTAAGTCGGGTACTGCAGATTATTCCGTTGAGCGCATTCGCGAAAGCCAGGATACCAACAACAACACACGGGTATAAGCCGCAATCCGATAACTCAGATTAGCCGTTTGCAGGATTGAGGGATGGAGTAAAGTGGAGTAAAACGTGAAAAAACCGACGGCATCGGTCAGCCTTAAATTTTGAAGTACATATACAATCAGGGAATCCTGGCAGATGCGCAACGCACACTGCCAGGATCAAATTATCACTCAGGTAGTGTCACATTTAGCTCTAGAACGGAGCAGCTATCGTTAGAATCAAGCTGCACAGAGACTTGATCCTGATCGATGTTGACATACTTTTTGATAACCTCAACCAGCTCTCGCTGCAATTGCGGCAAATAATCAGGCTGTGTACGCTGCGCTCGCTCATGCGCAACGATGATCTGTAAGCGCTCTTTGGCAACGGATGCCGTTTGTTTGTTCTTACTACGAAAATGGTCAAAAAAACTCACGCGCCGGCTCCCAACAATCGTTTGAAAAATCCTTTTTTCTGGGCTTCCAGAAAACGATGCTCGACATTTTCACCCAACAAACGCCGAACAGCATCATCATACGCCTGACCTGCCTCAGCAACATTGTCTAGGATCACTGGCATGCCCTGGTTAGAAGCTTTCAAAACGGCCTGAGATTCAGGAATCACACCAAGCAATGGAATAGCCAGAATTTCCTCAACATCTTCAACGCTCAGCATTTCGCCGGCTGATACACGTTCAGGGCTATAACGTGTAACTAGCAAATGTTCTCTAACACTTTCACCAATTTCAGCTTTACGCGATTTACTTTGCAGAATGCCCAAAATTCGGTCGGAATCTCTTACAGAAGAAACTTCAGGGTTAGTCACTACAACAGCTTCGTCAGCGAAATACAGCGACATCTGAGCGCCGTTTTCAATGCCTGCAGGAGAATCACAAATGACATATTCAAAGTCTTCAGCCAATGCGTCAAGCACTTTACCCACGCCTTCTCTAGAAAGCGCTTCTTTATCACGGGTTTGAGATGCAGGCAGAATAAACAGTTTGTCGCAGCGTTTATCTTTGATCAGTGCCTGATTCAAATTAGCTTCTTCATTGATGACGTTAACAAAATCATAAACAACGCGACGCTCGCAACCCATGATCAAATCAAGGTTTCTAAGGCCCACATCAAAATCAATAATTACTGTTTTAAATCCTTTTAATGCCAACCCGGTGCCGATAGCAGCACTGGTTGTGGTTTTACCCACACCGCCTTTTCCTGAAGTAACAACAATTATTTTCGCCAAAACCAGGCTCCTTTTTTTGACAAGTACAGTTGTTTAGCATCAACGCCAAGCTGTGTATTGTCATTAATCAATATGCATATTGCCTTTGCAAACCGATGAAAACAGGCAAAAAAATGCGTAAATATATGAATAACGTCACAAATACTGAGTATTCAATAAAGTGATTTCACTTGCAAGGATTGCTCGCTTAGCGCAACCTGCACAGCAGATTTGTTATGCGACGGATCAATACTGTCGCTTAGAATAAAATTTCCCGCGATCGACAACAGTTCGGCATTCAGCTGTTGGCAAAAAATTCGTGCCGTTGCATCACCACGAACACCGGCTAACGCTCTACCTCGAAGTGCGCCATAGACATGAATGTCGCCATCGGCGAGCACTTCTGCCCCCTCACTGACATTACCCAATACCACCAAATTCGCATCTGCTGCGTATACCTGCTGACCCGAGCGTACCGGCTGCTCAATTACCTTAGTTGGTCGGGATACCACAGCAGCTGCACTAGGCTCTTCCTCAGTAGGCGCGCTATCTTCGCTGGCAGTGGTTTTGTCGCTAGGCNCGCTCGACGTATCAGCCACCGAGGCAGGTTTAACCGACTTGGCGCGCGTTGCTGTATCTGACAGCAGTGCAAGCGGTGTTTCTGCGACCGATGTGGCGTGCTGCTCGCCTTTGAAACCAATCGGCTGAAGACCAGAATCTTCGCACAGGCAAATTATCTGACGTAATGCATCTGCAGAAATATCGGAGATCACGGATAAATCAATAATGACCGGACTTTGATGAAAAAACGAAGGCGCTTGCTCAATTTTTTGTTGCAATAGTTGCACAAAATCAGCGGGATCAAACGTGTGGAGCTCGATAATGATAGTAGTAACAACACTACCCTTAAGGGCGAAACATTCATCGGCCATACCTGCGCCTCTTTTTATATTGCTAGTCGTGGCTGAGAAGTCAGCGGGGAGCCTACTGTAACCGCTTGCACTGACAGGCTCAATGCCCGCATACCATTATAAGCGGAGGAAACAGCTTTGGGGTTCAACTCGACGAAAGGTTTTATCAATGAAAGGCCACCAAAACCACTATCAAAATAGACAGGCAAAAAAACACCCGGCTAAAACCGGGTGCTGGGAATCAAGATATCGGACAATATCCTGATTAATGCGTCAGTAATGATGTTATTCACGAGCGTTGGTGTTTTTCACCGTGATGATGTTTACCCTTTTGCTTGCCTCGGTATTCGTCCAGCTTTAGCATTTTCTCACGCTGCTCGGGCGTTAAGATCTGATAGATTTCAGCACGCACCTGTGCTTGTTTCAGGATACGTTGTTTCACCATTGCCGCCTTCGCATCAGCGATCGCTTCAACTTGGGTTTGGTAATCTGCTGCACTTGGATTCAATTTAGCGATACTCACCTGTCTATGTGCTTCGCGTTGTGCCCTACCTTCGGTTTTCGCCTTTTTAACAATGGTTTTGATCTCATCACGCTGTTCAGATGTCAGTTGTAAGACCTCTTGATTAAAATACGCGCGATAATTGTTATCGCCTTGACCGCCGTGCCCAGGTTTAGCCATCGCCGCGCCTGCACCCAACATTATACCTGCGCTCAGAGTAACGGCTGTTAAGGTTTTCAGTGTTTTGTTCATGGTGTTCACCTTTTGTTGAATCAGTTTTCGGGATTAAGTATGCCAAGGGCAAACGCCAAGATGTGTAAAGACAGTGTAAAGTTAGGTAAAGTCGCCAAAACGCGCCGGAGGGCTGTCGTATGATCATGCTCCGGCAACAACGGAATACCTATGCAACCTATTCAAACTGAACGGCCTGATCACATACTCCTCGTTGATGACGACACCGCCTTGTGCGAGATGCTCAGCGAGTACCTATACGGTGAAGGTTTTACTGTCGACACCTTACATGATGGCCAATCAGCATTGAATCAGTTGAACGATGGAGCAACCTACGACCTTGCGGTGCTCGACATTATGATGCCCGGCATCAGTGGGCTTGATGTTCTGCAGAGTATTCGCGCGCGCTTGCCGCTGCCAGTCATCATGCTAACCGGCAGAGCCGACGACATTGATCGAATTCTCGGTCTCGAAATGGGCGCTGACGACTATCTCGCTAAACCCTGCAACCCGCGAGAGCTTGCCGCCCGCATACGCGCCACACTTCGGCGCTCAAACTTGGCAGTTAACGCCTTTCAACAAACGCTTAAAGACTCCGTTGGTGATAACCGCACTTTACCCGTTGAATTAAGCGCTTATGGTATCGAGCTCAATCTTGCGCAACGTAAAACCACCATTAACGAGGTTAACGTCTCTCTGACCAGCGCAGAATTCAATACACTGGCGCTGTTAATGCAGCATCAAGGCGAAGTTGTTTCTAAAGAAACCCTGACAGAAAAAGTCTTGCACCGAAAACTAAGCCCCTATGACCGCAGTATTGACGTCCATGTCAGTCGTATTCGCCAAAAGCTGGCAAAACACTTAGGTGACAACACGCTAATCAATACACTACGTGGCGCAGGTTACCAATTTTCAGGGGAAACACCATGAAACGCAGCGTGCGGTTCGGCAGCCTGTTTTGGAAGCTCTTCCTATTGGTATGGTTAACCAACGTTACGGTTATCGCCTTAACGAGCTTTTATGTGGTCAGCGTTAGTCAAGCACGTTTGGCCGACCAGCATTTTTCTGATCGCATACCTACCTATGTCAGGCCCATTATCAATGCGTGGGAAAACAAACCGTCGAAAAGACTCTCATACAAACGTGAAAAACACCTCGATAAGATGTTGCGCCATGATTTACGCAGCGCCAACATCCGAATCTATACAGATGATGGCGAATTGGTGTATGAACGCTTTCGAACAAAACCTCACGCACGTGAACATGATGCATCACAAAAATCACTCATACCCAGTAAAATTCGCGAAACTGAATTTGTCAGCGATGCAGGCCATCATTATCGAGTAGAAGCTTATTCTCCGGCACGTAAGCATTGGCTACCACGCTCATTTATACGCCTGCACCTGATGCAATTTAGTGCACTGATGCTAGGCGCAGCACTGGTTAGTTTTATGGCAACTTATCTGATTCAGAGGCCATTAAACAAGTTACGAACCTACACACGAGCGCTGTCGACTCTCGATTTTGACACGCAGCTCGATCAAAAAATGTTAGCCCGTAAAGACACAATTGGAGACCTTGCCCGCACCACCGATCAGATGGCGATTAATGTCGCTACTATGATCGAAAACCGGCAGGCATTGTTGAATGACGTCTCGCACGAGCTTCGAGCACCACTGGCTCGGCTTCAGGCTGCCGCTGCACTTATCGAACAGAAAAGTCGCCAAGCAAACGATGTACCGGATGCAAACATTCAGCGTTTACATCAAGAATGTGAGCGCATGCATCAGTTAATCGCCCGAATCATTGAGCTCAGTCGAGCGGGTCATACTGAAGACATCGCCCTTACATCACTGAACAACACAATTCAGCAAGTGGTCGATGACTGCCGATTCCGACACCCGGATCGAACCATCCACTGGACACAAGAAGCACAGCCTTCAGTGTCGGTAAACGCAGACCAGCAATTGCTATCCAGCGCCATAGATAATGTTCTCGAAAATGCCTGCCAGCATACTCCTACTGACTCATCTATAAACCTTGACCTAGCGCAGCAATCCAACAAAATAGTGCTGCGAATCCGCGATCATGGCCCAGGGATTAACGATGAGGATATAGAGCAGGTTATGCGGCCATTTCAGCGTGCTGATCAACAGATGCATACAGAAGGATTCGGGCTTGGACTAAGCATCGCAGTACGTGCGCTTGAGCACTGCGGTGGCAAATTGGCATTAAAAAACCACCCAGAAGGTGGTTTATTGGTAACAATTAGCCTGCCGGCCTAACAAACTGGCCGCGTTTTGCTGTGACCGTATTGAGAGATGAAGCGAAATCGGCCTACACAAACCTATTCAAACACGCGGCTGATCTATCAATTAATCGATAAACAAGCTGATGTTTTTGATTGGTTTCGCAGCAGATGGTGCAGGATGATTCATATATTTCACATTAAGAATCAATGTATCACCTGAAAGATGGGCCTCTTCAAGCTTCAGTAACTTCAATACCTGTGACGATGAACTGCCATCAGCTTCGGTATAGGTTAACACTGCATTCGGCGGCATGCTCTTAAAGCTCAACGGGTTTTGAGTACGCCAAAAGCTCACAAATTGTTGAATCGTAATACGTGAAGATTGACGCAGAGGGCGATCCGTAAACGCAAACACCTGGCCCTGCAGTTTCACCGTCAATTGCGTATCAGACAAAGATCCGTTATCTGAGGTGAGCACATACATCCAGTTAATTGAATCTGTCGCTAACGGTGAATCCAGATCATCCATTGCGTTGGCATGCCACGACATCATCATGGCAAATACCGCAGATAACAGGTAATTCGGTTTCATTTTTCTGCTCCGACTATTGTGATGGTCTCAAGATCAATGCAGCCAGCACACTTGGATGCATCAATAAACAGCGTAGCACCCTTAATATCAATCGGCGTAACCTTCATACCTTTCGGCATCTTTATCTTGAATTTAATGGCCTCATGAAAAGGCTCTGCACCGGTTATTTCAAAGCTATATCGGAAAATTTTGTCATCCACCTGATATACCAATGCTGCAAATGGAGGAGCTCCGACGAAATTCGGATCGTCGGCTTTTTGCCAGTGATCAGTAAACAAGGTAAGGCCCTCAAGCGTGAAGGAGCGCAACGTTTCTGCATCGATACCCAGTACCGGCTGGCGTGAATAAAAAACCAGCTCATTTAATGACAACTTGGCCAGATGGCCAGACAAGGTAAACAACCAACGCTGGTTTAGCGGCTTCGGTGCGGCTTCGTCTGCGATTGATGCTGTCGGAGTGGTTGGTTTTGAAGATTGCTGCTCAGATGAAGCCTGCTCTGCCGGAGGCGTTGCTTGCTTGGCCGACTGACCCGCTTCGGTTTTCTCAGCCTTCAATTTTTCGGCTTTTTCCGCATCAGCTTTTTGCTGCTGTGCCTTAATTACATCATTTTGTTGCTGCACTTGCACAGACGCCGGTACCGAATTATTCGTCGGGGTCAGGTTGTCTTGTTGCTCAAACGGTTCGTTGGCCTCTTCCGCCGCTTTAACATCCATATCGCCTGGAGTTGGCTCAGTATTGCCATCGTAGATTGTTGGATCAGATTCCGAGGATTGTGCATCTTCAGCAAAAATAGAAGAGCTAGCAACAAAAATCAGAACCAAAAACAGTGCTAACTTGTGGGCAACCGGAAACCGGACAATAGAATTCATAGTAATTTCTGGCACAGCGTGTCCCCTTTATTAGTATCGCGGGTAGAACGAGTTATCGATCGCCTTCGATAATTCGAAAACCCAATTCCATCATATAGCATAGTCACCGAAAACAACTACACCGTCTTGGCGTTAGCATGATCTATGTTCAGGCTTGGGATTGTTGAAGCGCTTTGATACGGTCTTCGATAGGTGGATGAGACGCAAACAGTGCCAATATGCCAGATGTCTTACCCGATCGAATACCAAATGCCTCAATCGCATCAGGCATTTCCGGTGGGTTCTCTGATTCCGTTTGAAGACGCTGCAACGCACCTATCATGCTCGCCGTGCCAGCTAACTGCGCTCCAGCGCGATCTGCTCGAAACTCTCGCCAGCGCGAAAAACGCATCACAATCATCGATGCCAAAATACTAAAGACAATCTGAGTCACGATGACAGTGATAAAATAGCCTGGACCAAAACCGCTGCGAGATTTGAATATCGCCTGGTCAATCACATACCCAACAACCCGGCTGAGGAAGATTACAAAGGTATTCACGACCCCTTGAATCAAACTTAGGGTGACCATATCACCATTGGCAACATGACCCAGTTCATGTCCGAGAACGGCTTTTATCTGATCACGATCAAAGCGTTGTAGTAGGCCCAAACTCACTGCAACCAGCGCGTCGTTGCGATTCCAGCCGGTTGCAAATGCATTTGCCTGAGCTGCAGGAAAGATACCCACTTCGGGCATCTTAACGCCCGCCTTGGCGGCTAGCTCAGCGACGGTTTCCATCAACCAAATTTCGTCAGGGGTTTGAGGATTACTGACAAGCTTCACGCCCATTGACTTCTTCGCCATCCATTTCGAAATAAATAGCGAAATAAACGAGCCTGTAAACCCCATAACGGCAGACATAAACAGTAAGACGGACAAATTGAGCCCGCTTCCATCTTGTGCCAAATAAGAATTAATACCGAAAATGTGCATGACGATAGCAAGCACAACCAAAACGGCGATATTGGTAACCAAAAACAGAGCGATGCGCATCATAACCAGATTCCTTGTCTGACAAATCTGAAGGACCTCATCGGTTTTGACCAAGCCAGCCCAACAGAAATTCAGTTCGCAATTGCGATTACATGATCCAGAAAGTCTAGTCGAAAATTGCTGATTTCAGCTGAGAAAAGCCAATAGTGGATACAAAAGGCAGGCGATTACTCGACCTGCACATCATAGACAACAGTGCCCGTGCTGCCCTGCTCTAGAACACCATCAAATTGCCAGCGGACCGGGCCTCGGTAGCCCTCGATATTGCCAGAAGCGGGCTCAACGATATTACAGCTAGTGATTTGTGCAATGCTGACGATGTCCGGGCATTCAATGGCCACACCGTTGCCATCAACATCTTTGGCAAGGGTAAAGCTTGGTGTACTGTCGTTGATAAGGAGCTCGGTAACAGGCCCAGAACTATTGTTGGTAAACTGGATGGTATAGCGTAATACATCGCCCGGCCGCCCCTGATTCTCGACGCCTGCCGTGCCACTTTGTGTCAGGTTTTCAACAGATTTAACCAATTGCAGGGCATTCGTACCAATGTCTGTTAAATCGATCAATGAGACTTCGGCCACCAATGTGGTATTGGCATAACTATAAGAGGCCGAAATCGTCGCAGTGTGCAATGCACCTGGCGCGGCATTCGTCGGGCTACTGACACGTAACATCAAGCAAATGGAGTCGCCTTTCAATAAACCAGTAAACGGACTTCCGATTGCTGTCGCCTCCGTCGGATCAAGTTGGTTATTACAGTTCACATCGTGGAAAATAGCCTCACCCCATGGATCATTAGGTTGAGCTGCACCCACGACGGAGAAACTAACATCACCTGCGGAGTTCGCCACAAACTGATGGGGGTAGTCGGTATGATCACCCGCACTAATTGTCGCTACCTGTGTTGGAATCAGTACGTTTTGCTTCACATTACTGAATACCAGACCATCGAACACAAACTGCACACCAATATTAAATTCGATTTCGCTGTCTGCTGTATCCGGGTTAGTGGCACCCGAGTTACCAATGTTTTCGTTAACGGCCTGAAAGCCACCGGGGACTTCTTGAACAATTCGAACGTTGGAGTTTTGAGCGCTGACTGGCAGCAGTAACTGGAAGTTACCGGTCGCATCAGTTAAACCCGAAACGAGTTCAGTGTTAGTCGCAATATCAAACGCTTTAATACGAACACCTTCAATACCCGTTTCACCAGCATCTTGAGAAGTATTATGTGCGTTAGCGGCTACTGCTGCTCCGTTATCATCAAGTACGGTACCCCGAACATCGATAAAACCTCGATAACCAAAATCCAGATCATTGCGAAGATCCAACAATCCGAGTGCAACCGCCTGCGCGTCACGATTAGGGTCCGAGCTGGTATAGGTGGGGGCAGCTCCCGTCAGCACGCCGTTATCATCAGAAATAACCACGACGTACGCGTCAGTGGTTAAACCCGAGAAGAGATAACTACCAACACCGTTAGTCGTTACCTGCAGAACACGGTCGTCGGTATCCAGATCATTGTCGCCATCGACGTCATCAGCAGCAGTTAACTGCCCATCGTTATTGATATCGTAATACAGGTCTACCGTGACGTTAGCAATCCCGGTTTCACCCGTATCTTTTACGCCGTTAGCATTACTGTCATTCCACACCGTATCGCCAATATAGTTTGTAGTCGGCACACAACCAGCGGCATCAAACGCGGTACCTACCTGTTGATTACCATCTGTTGTAATTGTTTTGAAGTTAGTGATCACACCGGTTGAAACATTGGTAAATCCGAGCGAGTTACTAACATTCCAAATCGTTTGACCATCACGCTGTGCGCCACCCTGCACTGCTGATGCAGAAGCAACATTCAAAACTTCAGACAGGTCTGCCAATGAGTAACGACGAAACTGTGGACTTGATTCACGTACGTAGAAATGCAAATGCCCACCGGTAGCAACCACATCGCCGTATTCACCGGTGGCAAAATCAATTAGACGCGTTGCGTAACGCGCAGTTCGTCCATCGTCAGACATAACAACACGAATAACCGAGTCAGTACTTCCAGATACGTCTTCAACGCCCAGATATAAGGCGCCGTTATAAAATGACGCGCCACCAGAGGACAGCCCTTTAGTGCCTAGCATCCCAGAAAATACATTACCACCAACCTGCGTTACCGTACCGTGCACACCCGATAATAAGTCATAGTAATAGAGGGTTGAGTCACCCGTATTGCCACTTTCTTCGGCGTAATACATCAGGTAGTTTTTAGGGTTGATCGCCAGCGAGTTCAGCTGTGTGACCAAATTAGATGTCGTCACCAGTGTCGCTTTCGCCGTCTGCAAATTGACACTGTATATGTCATCTTGGAAGTTCATAAAAATCGCGCCGGAGGCGCCATTTCCCGGTGTACACAATGCCGATAATGCCTCAGAAACATTCACGGTATCCGTCGCCGGGGCATTCAAGCCGCCAGTTTGGTCTGTGCTGTAGCCTGTAACACTGGCCTGATGAGACCCCGGTGTATTCGAACGCACAGTTGCAGACACAGTACATTGCCCGCCTGCCGGCACAGTGCCGCCAGATAGCGTAAAGTCGCTCGAACCTAGCGCCTGAGCGACAGTAAATCCACTACAAGAGCCGCTCAATGTGGATGAATCCAGCCACACTGCAGCATCCTGATCAATAGCAACGGTCGTATTTGTATAGTCGTTACCCGCTGCATTCTGAAAAGTGAACGTTAATAACGCCGTATTACCCGCAGAAAAGCCATTAACATCAAAGCTCATCTGCAGCCCGTTATTCAATGGCGTAACCGCGAGACTTGTTGCAGCGCCCTGACTACCTGTTGAGAATTGGTCGGATCCAACGCCTGAGCTTTGTACGGGGTAGCTACCAAAAGCCGCAGCACTAACAGAAAAATCAACGGTACAAGACTGACTAGAAGCCAACTGACCATCAGTAACCTCGATCAACTGCCCTCCAGCAAGTGTGTTAGCACTAACCGCAATACCGGAACAGGTTCCCGTCGGAGTCTCAGATGATAGCGAAATACCCGTAGGCAACGTCGCGGTAAAGTTTAGGCCTGTTAGCCCCGAGAAGCTTTGATTTGTGAGGGTGAAACGTAGTGTGGTTGTTGAACCAATCGATGCTGTGCTCGGGTCAAAAACTTGAGAAATAACAGGTGGGCCATCAACGGTAATACCCGCACACGTTGTTATCTGTTCAAGTGTGCTGGCAGACAATGCGCTGTCATAGTAACCAACATCATCCATTAAGCCGGAATAGCTGCTTGAACCTCCAGGGAAGGCTCCGCTACTGATTGGGCCACCTAATCCGCCAGTATTGCCATGTTCTGCAAGTGCACCAAAACCTGTCGATACTGAATCTCTTTCCGCGCCATCAATATAAAGACGCATAATCCCATTTTCGTATACAACAGCTACCTGATGCCAACCACCACCGGCTGGCCAGATAGCTTGCACGCTCTGCTCAAATCCGGCCCCACCCTCACGAACGTTGGCAATAATATTGCCGCCATTAAATAAGATCGTTAGGCCATTCGTACCACCACCTTCATCGAATACGACCTGATTGCCCGTTGTGCTATCAGGCCGAAGAAACATAGATATCGTACGATTGGTAAATGCTGCATTAAGAAAGCTACCGTCGGAGTAAGTAATTTGTTGTGATCCATTGAAATCAGCCGCGCCTAGCCCAACAAGCTGATTCGATGTTGAAATACTTACCGTACCAGTTACCGCATTGTGACCATTTTCGATGTCGTCAGTATTTGCATCAAATGGCCAAATTGCCTCGGCTCCTGGAGCAGCGCAAGTTGCGGAGCCGTCTGTTCCGTCGAGAATCAATCGTGCGGTATTGAAGGTTCCAACATCCTGGACCACGGTGTCACACACCTCAACCTGCCAGGTGCCTACCGTGTTTTCACCGACAAATGCGTCAAGGTTTCCGTTCGGCAAAACACCTACCGTATTCGCGTAGACGTTAGTCGCATGGTCCCCAACGGCGTTCGGGTTGTTTGTCGAAGTATCATCCAATAAAATATCGTAATTATCTGAGGCTTCATTGGCAGATTGTTTAATCAAACGCCGGTTACCATCAGGCCCCGTTAAATAAACCTGAATATCCCCCCTCCAAGTATGGTTCGCATTTACCCCTATCCGTACTTGTGTCAAATCAATATTATTTGGAACTACGAAAGTTTTGAAAACTGAATTGCCGGTATTACACCCATCAGCCGGAATCGCCAATTGCGTGGCATCAGAATCAAATGTAAACGTGGCCGCACCGGCAAAACTGCTAGCTGCCAATACAAGCAGCGCACAAAAGCTCTGATACAAATACCGATTCATCATGTATCACTCACCTTCACGCTGAAGAAAAAATCCACCGTGTTACCGGCATCAATGTCACCGACATCAATCTCAAGCTCACCAGTCTGCAGAGCCGCTGGTTCGCTGACAAACACACACACTGCTGGTGTGCAGCGTATTGTGGGTTGAGTTACGCTGTAAAAGGTGTATTCCGGTGTTGCATCACGAATTACTGCGTTAACGGCAGTGATGTCGGAGAAGTTACTTACGCGCAAACGATAAACAATACACTCACCTGGCAAAGCACCGAAACTGCCTACCGCAAATGCGCTGTCTTCCGTGCCATCGCAATTAGCATCCTTGGCTTGCGCTTTGACAATATCAATATCAAATGGGTTAGCGGTAATCACATCAATCGCCGTTACTTGATCAACACCTGTATTGAATGTGGCAGTCACGGTCGCAGTTTCGACTTGGCCCGGTGTCGCGCTGCTAGGGATAAAAGCCCGTACATAAATAGTTTTGCTGGTGAAAGCAGCAACAGAAAACCCGCCAGTAATAATTTGGTCATCCACATCCCACTCATCGACCGTGCCGCCAGCTGTATCCTCATAGAGCGCAATACTCCAGTCTGGCGTTGTTAGCGCTACTGCGATGCCATCAAAGGCCACGGTCGCGTTGCCATCGTTAACCAGTTCATGCCGATAGATCACAAATTGATTGGGTTCTTCGGTCGAGGCATTATCAGGCCCTAACGATACGGATTGAACCTCGTTGATAGAAACGCTCAATCGCAATCGGTCACTGCGCAGCGAGGTTGCCGACAATACTTGAACATACAAGTCTTCAGTCGTTGCTAACGCTGTTTCGGAAGTTGTCACAGCGACATTAAAAGCCTTAACGCCCCCTGGCGATAACGTGCCTGTTGAGGCGATCAAATCACCGGCAAGCTCAGTATACGAAACACTCCAACCTGCGGGTAAGGTTTGACTCCCAAAGGTATTGTCGATACTGGCACTGAAGCCAAACAAATCGATAATTTCACTAAGATTACGTGCATACAACACAAAATTTGCCGTTTGCCCGGGGTCAATTGATTGACTGAGAACCGCAGGATCTGAAGGGTCAAACGCCTCAAATCCGCAATTATCGGCACCTGCATCACACGCACTGTCTCCATTGGCCGCTATTCCGGTTAGATCTACTGCCAATAGCGGCGCTAATACAGAAACCGTTGCCATCGCATCGGCAAACGTATTATTGCTCTGTAAGGATGTACCTCTCAAGTTCACTGAGTAAGTACCCGTTGCTGCACTCGGTGGCAAAGTAATACCGATAATGATATCCACATCATTATCTTTGGGCAGCGGTCCAGTATCCAAATCGCCATCGAGATTGCTGTCATTAAGCGGTGTCAACCCATCAGACTGATAAAGGAAAAACACTGTTCCTAAAGGAAAATTAGAACTGATCTGATTGACTCGAATATTAAACGTATCACTGCCCGTACCCGTGTTGGTCACCGTATGAGTAACAAACACCGTCGTGCCGGGTACGGCATCAATCACACTGTCGTCAGTCAGAGTTAGCGACTCATCACCAACTACCGTAAAGGGAACTGTATTGGTTGAACGGTCGGTTATTTGGGCACCATTAAACGGCACATAATCATAGGTTGCTGTATTTTGTATTACGCTTGGCAACTGTGCTGTATCAATGGCTATATCAAAACTCACACTACCCGACTGCCCTGCACCCAGCTCATCAATAACAAACGCCAAACGATCCGCTTGCGCACAGCTAGGTTGATAAGCACAGTAGATGATCGATGGTGCTGAGCCCTGAATTTCTTCATTCGCATCCGTCAGCGGCAAATTTCCGAAACTCCATACTGCATTGCCCTGATAAACAAAACCGGCTGGTAGCAAGTTATCAAGTGTTATCGCTGTTGCCGCACGGGAGCCACTGTTAACGTAAAAGTACGTAATTCGAATCGGTGTTTGACCAGCAATACCTTGAGTTAGATCGATTGACTGAGTGATATCAACCACCGCGTCGTCAACTACGATCGCTGTATCTGTGTTATTCAATACAACGGCATTATCAAGCACACTCGTTGCTGTCACCTGAACCTGGGCCTCATCACCCGGATTTTCGCCTGCGCCGATCGAGCCCACAATAACGATATTAAACGACTCCTGCATCGCCAGCACTGGTGTTTCCGTCAGCGGTTGCACTGTGTCAGGTTGACCGTTCGCATCAGCGTCAGCAAAGGCAGACAGACTAGTGAAATCAAAACCATCACCTGTCTGGTTTGTCAGTGTAATCGTATAGCTATCGCCGACATTACCATTGTTCGAAATAATATGAGAAAACACGACGCTGCCGCCAGCCAGCACATCACGCGTTTGGTCCTGGGTCAATGTTGCTGCAGCTACCGATGTTACGATAGTTCGAACAGAGTTCGACGTCGCAAGACGTTGCGCACCATCAGAGCTTTTATAACTAGCAGTAGCCTGGTTACTGATCAATGTATTGGCTGGCGTTAACGCAAACGCTGCCGGTGTTGCTGAGACGATTAGGCACACAAACACCACCAACATCGCAGACGCAAATCGGCCAGACAACTGCATCATGCCGTTAGTCATCGCCGCGGAGCACTTACTGTGTTGTTGTGAATGTACCATCGTTTCAACCATATCGAATATTCCGCCTACTGCAGTTGGTTATTTGCAGGCGCGGCAGAGGCAGAGCCCACCGATGTAGCGTTTACATCGGGCGTTACCGTTTCACCAAGAAATTCTGCCAAGGTTTCAAAATCGTCGGTTTCGTTGGGGCCTAATAGCACCATATCGACGCGCCGGTTTACGGCACGATCGGCTGCTGTTAAGTCGCCGTTTAACGGTGCTTGCTCACCGAGTGCCGATATATAGATTCGGGCACCTTGGATACCTTTTTCTTTTAACAACTCACTAACGCTTAAAACACGGCGCATTGATAATTTGGCATTAAATTCTGTACTACCAACGCTATCGGTAAAGCCTTTAATCAAGACATTAAAAATTGGGTATCGATTAAGCGTTTTGATGTTAACGGCAACTTGCGTTTCATCTGGCCCACGCAAGCGTGATTGGCCGGAGGCAAAATACACCGACTGACGCCAATCGAGTTTATCCATGTTATATCGGAAATACGCGTCACGTTCGACAGCAACTTCGGATTCGACAACCACGGTCTCAACTGGGCATGATAAAGGCCCGTATTCGGCCATCAAATCCTGGTTGCTGGCACACCCTGAGATCATTGCTATCAGCAACATCACTGCCAACAGAGGTATTGTTTTTACTGCAGCCATTTAAACAGTTCCTCATCAAACTTGAATTGCAGACCAAGACGGATGCCCTGAGCATGGTATTCCTGCGAATCCAGATCCTTCTCTTGAAAGCCGACAAAATTGTACGACAGGCCCGCACGCAGGTTTTTCGCGACTAGATAATTGGCGCCGATACCCAATGAGTAACGTAAATCCTCATCAAAATCAGATGACAATACGCCGATTCGAAAATCAATATCCCAACGCCAGTCGATGGCCTTTATCAGGCGGCCGCCAACCAGGTAAACCTGTGAATTGAACGATTGGTTATCAATGGTTTGATCCTGAATTTTCATGGCGTAACGCGCTGCGAAGTTGAAATCGTAATCAAACAACACATTGTGATGTGTCGACAGAATATGCGCACGACGCAGGTCTTCAGCGATATTCTCTTCAAACTTGAACTGGTAGAAGAACAAGGCATTCCAAACATTGGTGACCCGCGGACGAACTGCTGCACCCAATGTCATAACGTTGCTGAGGATATTTTCCTGTTTCACACGTTCATCGAGGTAGAAGTTGTTCATGTAAAGGCTGGTCCACTCTTCCGTCAAACGCGCCGCATAAGTGCCATCGAAGGCGTAGTATTTATTCTTATCCGTCTGCCGGGTTTCGACACGCATCGCGCGTTTATCGTTTTTATGTCGATAATCCGTCAAACCGAGTGAGGCTGACCAACCTTCGCCTTCACGTCCACCTTTAAAGACATTGACGATCTCTACAGATGGCGTGATGTTGAAATCTTTTTCGATTTCCAGACGACTACGTACGCCGTTTACCGCGTTTAATTCTTCACCGTCAATACCGCCGCGCAAACGGGTTTCGGTATAAAGATCGGTGTTCGGCAAAACATCAGATCTCACCCCAATTTGCGTATCTGATCGTTTTTCACCGGTCGAGAGAGAGGTTACACCAGAGAAGCTATCGATTGTTTCATGGCGAATGTAGGCAGTCACATGGTCATGAATCTGATAATCCGTTCCGATTGCCCACTGGCGTCGATCGGTGTTGGTCAGATCCTGTTCGATTTCAGCATACACACTACCGTTCTTACCAAACAGGTCATAGCCGCGTTCAACTCGGAAACGACCGGTTTGGAATCCAGCGTCATCAGCGGTGTTATCTTGCTGAATATAACGAGTACCACCGGTGATCGCCCATTCGCCGATGGTTTGACGAAGATCCACACCCGCTGCAAAACGCGAGCTGTCAGCGACAATGTCTTCCGATTGAATAACGTCGAATTTCAGATCCGTACCCTGTCGGATACGATAATCAACATCGGCTTTGACTTCCTGACGCCCCTCGCTGATGCCCGCAGACGGATTGTTAAACCCTTCATCCGCGCGAGCGATAACCACACGCGATGTGACGCTGTCGTCCCAGTCATTGCGCATTTCAATCATGGCTGCGTTGCCGCCATCAATGGCTTTATCGCTATGTTCCATCGTGGCAATTTCGGCGGTTACCAGATGTTTTTCACCCAGCTCGTATTTCACATGAGTGGTCGCGATATCATAACCCTGAGTTTCGTCACCATTATGGCTGTAACCCGCGCCCACCTGCCATTGTGCGTCGATATCCACAGTAGCTCGCACGCCGGCAACAATGTGCTCATCCACACGCTCTTCAGATTGATACTCAACACGAATAAAGATCGGGTTACCGTTCTGATCTTCGAAGTTAATGGGTTCGAAAAAACGTAAATGGCCGGAATAATTATCCAGCGTATAGTCACTGAATCGTACCAGTGGTGTTTGCGAAATCACCAACCCCGGGTTGTCTCGATCACGAACAATGATTTCGATATTCTCGGAGTTGGACAGAATCGGGGAATTCGGCAAGCGATAGAAAGTCGCCGTGCCGTTACCACGCAACTCGATGGTTTGCTGTAAACGACCCACTTCAGCTGCATAACCGGTGACTTTGAAGGTATCATCGTCGTACACGCCAGAAGCACCGGTCAGCGACTCATTGATACGACCGAGAGAGTTATTGAGCTCGGGCTCATTATCGGTACGAAAATCACCCCACAACACGGAGTGTTTGGATTTTTCCAACTTCACAAATAGTTTGCTGCGGCTTTGTGCATCGTAGCCTTTGATAGAGGCATCGCCGTAAATCGGGTAATACGCATTCGGGTCAATATCACGGAACAACTCAGTATCAGACGACTTTTTATTATTGTAAGACATGGTCAACAGCATATCGCCCTTGACTTTACCTTTCAGGAAGAACGAGGTTTGGCCGCTGGCAGAGAACGTTTTATCAAAACCATCTTCCTGCTGCGCCGGCGTTACATTGCCACCGTTCAAAAAAGATGCCTGGGCAGAAATATCGATAAAACCGACAGCAACCATCGGGCGCATCGGCTCAGCAAACCGAACACCTAACTTCGACACTTCTTTTTGCCAACGCGCGGCAACTTCGACATCGCCGGTATAGGTAGAACTGCGCAGATGCACTTTACCTTTACCGTTAATAACCCGTACCTGGTGGCCTGGAACTTCATCCTGAACATCTTCTTCCGCGAAACTGCCGGCAGTAGATTCTACCGTGACAAACTCTAATCCTCGTGCTGGGCGCCCTTGATCATCAGTAATGTCGATGGAAACGGCCAGAGCCGAACGGCCACGATCAGCTTCGAGCGTGTCTTTCTCCGCTGAAATACCAATATTCCTACCCTCGCCAGGTTGATAGAGAACGCGCTCTTTCAACAAGGTGCGCATATTACCAAACGGATCTAACGCCTTAACCACAACGGTGTTTTCACCCTGATGAAACGGCAAGCGATACCATGCCTGTACCTGCAATGCTTCACGATCAAATACCGCTTTTTCACCCAATAGGGCTTTGTCCATCTTCTCGCCATTCACGTACAAATCCGGGTCGATACCCGATCGTACGGCGAACATCAACTTCCCGTCTAACGTGATGTCAGTTGCAGGCCATACCCACTTACCTGTACGCGCCTCCTCGCGTGTCAACTTTTCAGCCACCGATTTGGCTTCAGGCATTGGTACAACGCTCAATTCTTCAGCCACGATAGGGTTGTATTGCGCTTCTATAGCGGCCTTACCGCCAATAGTACCCGACGATAAATCACCGTCACTGCTGATTTGTTCTGTCGGGCTGAAACTGCCTCCACCGGCAGCCGAACTTCGAAATTGCACCGCTTCTTCAAGCAACCAATCACTATTGATACTCTCATTACGTTTGCGTAATTGGTCATATAATTGCTGGCGATGCTTAGCAGCCGGACACGTGAAAATAAAATCTGCGCGATGGAAGTCACCGGGGGCAACATCGGCAAATCGGCTGTATGGATCAGCTGCGAATCGGGTTTCGTAAGGGTACGGCGTTAGATGCTCTGGTAGCGTAGTCTTATCGATTTTGACGACGTGCAAACCGGGTTTTACGCCATAGAGGCTGTACTGACCGTTTTCATCGGTGATCACATAAGTGCCATCTTCAAAATACAATCGCACACCCGGAACGGGCCATTCTTTGTCGTTTTGGACGTAATCACAGCCATTATCAATAAACAATTTACCGAAGATAATCGCACGATCTGAAAGCAATCCACGCTGAGACAATCTCACACGGGCATTGGCAACACCAGATTGAGTTTCACGGTTACGGGCATAGACTCGGTTAACACCATCGGAATCCACCGCACCGGCTGTTAGCTTGGCAATGTATGTAACTTCTATCGATTCATCGCTGGCAAGCTCATCAACATTAAGAATCAACGATGGCGTCACTCGCGAAACACTCACCTTCTCGCCATCAATACGTGCCGTGCCCGGCTCGTATTTAAAACCAAATGGCAGAGTATCAATTACTTCCATATCCGTGATGATCTGCTCACCGACGTTTTTGACTTGAACCGTATACTTAACTCGATCACCGATCTCGGCTTCGGTGACAGAAGCCGACTTTTCAACCACGAGTCGATCACCGGCAGCGCTTCGATCCAAAGGGATATTGATCGTTACCGGCTCACCGGTTAAACCCAGTGTGATGAGACCTAATCCCGGGTCTCGGTCTAGAAACCCATCCAATCCCCAAGACGCATCTGTGGTATCAAAACCTTCGAAGATACCAGACGGGTCAATCTCTGACGGAAACTCATAACCGGTTAGCGTCACTAGTTGGATTGAGTAATCTCCCGCAGGAAGGTCATCAAACAAATATTCACCCTGCGCATTGGTTTGCACTTGCGCGACAGCTAAACTGCCTCGGTAGGCAGCGACGGTTGCGTTAGCCAGCGGCTCCCCCGAAAGACTATCAAACACCGAACCCGTAAGGTTCTGCCCGACAGAATATTGGTTTCTAACTGGAACCGTATCAGTAACATTGACGCCATTACTCGGATCCACCAATTGCGTTGTTAACGTATCGGCTAAGGCCGATGGCAAAAAACAGCCCGGTTGCGAAACATCGTTATAGGCTGGCGGCAGCGCAACTGTCGCTGGGCAAAACGCACCTGACATCACTCCAATCGTACCAATTTCGATAGCAGCAACACTGCGGAATAACGCACTATCAACACCAATTTCATACAGCGCTAACGTGAGTTGCTCACCGGTCCGTTGAGAACGCACAGTGACAGAAACCTGCTCCTGTATATTTTCGTCTTGGTTTAATGCTTCAGCTTGTAATTCGACATAAACACCGTCAATGAGCAGCCCATAATCCGGTTCTTCAGACAACGTTTGCAAACTCGCATCGGTAAAGGCAGCGATTTCATCCCATTGAACTTGTGAGGCCGACTGATCAACCGGTGTGATAAACCGAATCGATGGCGGAGGGCCCGCAGGCGATGGATCAGTATCGATACAATCGAAGGTAGTGATGGTTTCTTCGACTTGGTCACCATTCGCATCGAAACGGGCTTCTAACAATGTAGATTGGGGTAAATTATTTTGATCAGTAACCAGCAGATCAAAACCAAAACTGTGGCTACTGGCGGGGCTAAGATCTGTAGCAGCAACCAACATACCCGCTGCCGTTAAGCTGTCGGAGCCATTCCAGTTTGAAGACGAGATCCAATCACTGCTACCTGAAACGAGCACAATTGGCTGCCCCAAGCCATTATTACGAATGCTGTTAAGCTGCGTAGCAACAGGGATCGGCATATGAATAAGAACACCAGAAACCGCGGCACCGTCGATAAGGTAGTTACGCTCAACGGGAGAATTAAAGCCTTGATTTTGCAGGTTGATATCAAACGATATCGTATCGTCTTGCTCGATATCGATGCCACAACCCACCGCCTGTCGCGAGCTGGCAAAGAAAATTGCATCGCGATCTACTTCAAAAGTATCCGTTGCACGCGCCAGTATTTGGTTCGTATTTGCGTCAGTTAACTGTATATCAACGGCCAAAGCGTCGCCGGTAACCGCTGGGGTTCCTGCAATGGTGCTTCCCGGCACATCCGCTTCTAACAATATTGCCAATGTTTCTTCAGGCCCAAGAATTAATGGCCCATCAATGGGTTGATCGAGTCCATCCAATACACCGTTGTTGTTGACATCACGATACATCGCAGATCGATTTAGTTGGAGGTCACTACTGGCTGACTGCCCGGACCCAAAATTCAACGTAACAGAATCATTACCGCGGTTGGTAACGATATGACTGATCGTCGAGGTGCTTAACGGTAATACAGGCTTGGTTTTATCGCTATCAATACTGACATTAATAACAGACTTGATTGGGAACCAAGCAATATTGGAAGGAAATGCAATGAGCTCATTAGTCAGGCTGTTATAAGACACCTGCGCCTGACCAGAAATAATTGTACGTGCCGGGGGCTGCGCCGCGTAGGCATAGGTCATCTGCATCAGCAGCCAAAGGCAGCTAATGACTATCATCAACGATCTAATCGACGATTTAACCATGCAATAGCGACGAATCTTAAGCCCGGCCTTTCCTGAAATACTCTGGCTGCTGACACCAGCAACCAGAGTATTTGGAGAAAGGCCTGCTTGCCTCAACTGAGGCAAGCAGCAAAAGGTCTACTCGTCGACCTTCACCATGAAACGAAGCGTGAAGGCTGATGGACCTGTTCCGCCATTAGCAGAAGTCGCATCAATTTCACCGCCATCAGTGGTGGTTGCAGTCGGGCCAACGTTATAGAACACAGTACTGCTGTTCGCTGACGCTAGTGTGCCATTCGCACAGGTACCGGTTTCATCACCTGCAGCAACAGTGTGGTAACAGTGAACTGCAGGACCCGCACATTCAGTTGCCAAGCTGCTGGTGCTAGATGCGCTTACAGCAATGTTACAAGACTCAATTGCCTGTGTTGCACTACCTGCATGCAATTCGGTGAATTCAGCCAGCTGGTCTTCTACCTTCACATTCAGCGCTTTTTCGTCAGTGGTGTTTTCCAACACAATCTGCCAGATAACACACTCACCTGGTGCAACAGGAGAACCTGATACAGTGAATGCTGCATCAGGTGTACCATCACAAGCAGCATCAATAGCAACACGTTTAGTCACGTTCAATGCAACCGATACGACAGTTGATGTATCTGTTACGGTGATCGAAGAAATGCCGCTTGCGGTATCCAAAGTAACTGTAGTGATGTCTTGGTCACCCGGTGCTGCAGAGGTTGTAGAACCTACTGTCACGGAGAATGCCAATGTATCACCAGGCTGCATATCAAACGTGATCTCAGTAACTGACGTTGCTGTTACTGTTACCGTGTTGGATGCTGACAGCTGAATACCTGTCAACGGCCCGGCTACAACATTTGTGTCAGGTGTGCCGTCGTTATCACTGTCAATTTGCTTGAACACAGACGCATCAAAGTCAGAATTCTGCGTATTTGATACAGCCAGAGTAACGGTTTCGTTAGTGTTACCGTTGTTGGCAAGAACGTGCGAGTAGTCAGTTGTTGAATTGATGCTGATGGTACTGGAGTTATCCGGTGTCAGGCTCAGGTCTGTAATACGGTTGATTACAAAAGAAGCCACGATCACATCATCATTACCCTGGTTACCTTCAATACGGAAGAATACTGGGTATTCACCGGCATCCCAAAGCGTCGTAGAACCCGCCAACGAGTCATCAAAATCGAAGTCAGCGTTAGTTTTGCTAGTATCACCAGTTACTTGAACCTCTACACGAACTAGAACCTCACCATTAGGCGGCACTGCACTTGTGTTTGGCGAACCTAAAGGAGTGAAGCTTGAACCCGTACCGGAAGTATCTTCAAAGTAAGCAATAGTACCTGCTTGTAACGCTTGATCTAATGCACCCAATACTGAGTTTGCATCGGCACCTGAAGTGGATCCAATAGACAACCCGTAGGATTCACTGATCAATGACTTGTTCGAGATTTTAAAGGTATAAACTAATGTCTGACCCAGAGCAACGCTAGCCGTCTGATCAAGAGAGTCAGGTGCAGCAAAGTTTGTTGCATCTTGGTTGACACCGATAACATCTGTGGTAGCGGTCAAAATTAAATCGACAACATCGACTGTAGGATCTTGAACAACTTGTTCAAGTACGTTCAGAACAATCTCGTCAGTGCCAGTACCCGTGTCAGAAGAAGCAACAGTTACTGATGCGCAGTAGTCATCAGTCGTTACCGCAGCGCCCGTCGTTGATACTTCAACAGTAAAGGTACGTACTTCACCCGCTTGCAGAATATAGTTAGCTGCCGCATCAGTAGAAACAACGTTACCGTTATTATCTTTGATCACATAGCTAGGTGTTCCCGGCCATGCTTCACAAGTGCCCGGCAAAGTGCCACCAGCGGTATCAAAAGCAACACCGGTCAGATCAGTCACGTCAATTGTGAACGTATCTGGACCATTTGAGCTGTTAGTGATTTCATGAACAAATACTGCAGTGATTGCATCGCCGTTAGCTGTGTCCAGCTGTGCTTCTGCATCTTCAACAATATCCAGCGTCGCATCATTATCTGCATCGATAACGGTAAAGCCATAAGAAGTTGGCAAAGTCGTTGTGACAGTTTCAGTTGCTGTACCAGGCAGCTCACCAGGATCAACACCATCAATACCGTCGCTATCAGAAACAAAATATGCGGTGTTGCTAATAACCGTAGCTGCAGCAACTGCATTATCGTAACTAACGCGGAAGGTAATGCTCATTGAATCACCACTCGCAAGTGAATCAGCATATACCCAGAAACCGTTCGGTACACCAGCACCATCGGTTGTACCATTGCTATCAAGATCAAGACCAATCAGCGCTTCAGTACCTGAGTTGCTAGTGCCATCACGGTTGAAGTCAATCGTTCCAACTCCTGCAATGGATGTAGCAATATCTGCTTCAGACATCGACACACCGGTGTTTGACCCACCTTGCCCAGAATTGGCGGAGCCACCTGTTACAGACAACGAGTTCGCTATGTATGACAAACTTCCCTGACCAGCGGGTAATGCAGGAATTGCATCAGCAACCAAAACTTTGGAAGCAATACCTGGTCCGGCATTTTCAATGTTAACGGTGTAGGTAATTTCCTGAGCCGTTTCGTCTAACACTGCCGTTTTAGTCAGCGTCAGAGGTGCTTCTTTGATTGTTACGATACCATTAACGGTTTTTTCAGTGGTGTCGAAACCGTTTGTCGGTGTTGCTTCAGATACGGTGCCTGCAGGGTTTGCAGCAGCGCTGCCATTTAAATCAACAACCGTAAGAGTATAAGCGTGCTGAGAGTTGTTCGTTAGCCCTGGAGCGAGCTGCCCTTGAACCACGATACATACGCGATTGTCGATCTGCGTTGTACCTGGATCATCAACCGCAGGAACGTTATTGATGCCGGTTGCTGCGATATCGTCATTTTCTGACGCATCACGTTGGCCATTACAGTTCGGGTCAATGTAGGCGCTAGGGAGACTGGAAAAGCCTGTTCCCGCTATACCGCCCGCACCAAGTGCGATACTGAAAGAGTAATCTGCAAGACCGTTACCGTTGTTGACGATCTCGTGCGCGAAGTTGTGCGTACGACCTGCTGCCGATTCCTCAGACAAACGATCTGGTGAATATGTTGCCGCAAAGATTTGCTCAACAATTACCGATGCTTCATCAGAGGTACTTGTGAATGTATTACCAAGGCTATCCTCGAAGGTAACCTCCGCCTGGTTTCGGATGACCGCGTCTGCCGGTGCCATGGCAGCCTGTGCCAGCGTTGGGACCAAAGTAACCCCTGCTGTTAAGGCTGACGTGGCAAGCAAGCGGCTAAGCGTTTTGCTTGACGTCTTCATATTATTCTCCAAGAGATAGAGCTAATTGTTTTTTTAGTTAAGAATATTGGTTGTTACTGTTGAGCATCGTGCTCGAATTAACTGGAATTCAAGATTTCCGGCAATGTGAAAACTCTCTGGCTACCGCCATTGCGTGGCGGATCAGAATCAGTTTTTAGAAAAGAAGGGGCGCATGCTTTGACGCGCATCGCCATTAATTGCGACATATACAGTGTGTGAGGTTCGGATCGAAAAGTGTCTACGGTAGGGGGCAGTCGCAACAATCCCCCACTACAACGTCGCGAGGATGCATCTGCACAATAACTGTCCGATACATGCATACTAGCGAGCGCTGGTTTTTTGTTCAGGCGCGTGCCCACTCTGGCCGCTTTATTTAACGCCAAGAAGCGACTCGCAGGTACAAAAGAGTGTCCTGAGTGCCTAGACTGATGTGTGATAGCCGCAAACATAACCGCCTTCCCCTGAAGGCAGAATCAGTTTACTTTGACACGATACTGATAGATCTGGCTTTTGCCAGCTTCAATGGGTTCGGGTTTAACCCAGCGAACATTCGTGTATTCACTCACAGGCACGATATAAGTTTCGGTTTTACCACCAACAGTCCGAGTGCGTTTAACTGGCTCAGATTCGTAGTTAGTTCCTTTGTCGATGCTAACAAGGAACTCAGCAACTACCTGCCCTTCTGCGGAACCGGTAACATAAGCCGTGTTTTCAGGAATCAAACCCGTTGCCGCTGTTATTTGTAGCGGTTTTTCAGTGTTGTTCGTATACGTCAGTTGATACTCAAGTACTTGACCTGGCTCAACAGAATCCTTTTCTAACAATGCGCCTTTTTCGCCTTTATCATCAACAACAAATACATCAAGCGTCGAACTCAATGGATCTGCGGCAAATACAGACGTGGCAAATAGAAAAAGGCTCGTAGCAGAAAAGACCTTCAGCAGCTTTATCATTGTTTACATCCCATACAATTGCTGAATCTAACAGTGTTCATCTTTTGCGGCGCGGCGATTGTACACAAGCCCCGAAGTTACGAACAGGTATTATCAGCGGATTATTCTTTTCATTATTCATCAATCCGTGATGTCTAGTGGTTCCAATCCGATATTCCATCATCAAATATATTGTAAGTCTTTGATTCAGAATAATTTCCGGAAAGCTCCGGCTGAAAATGCACATCCCCTTTGTACACTCTCTCTGCCTCACGTCGTCAACATCCAGTTGCCCAACGTTACCGAGGCGAAATATATAGTAACAATTTTCGTGCCGAAAAATATCACAATTTTGTAAACCTTCAATTTTCAACAACTTGAAGCAGGTCACAGTTAATGGTTTGGACACACTATCTTCCAACCAGTGACAAGATTTGTCAGTTCTCGCCAAAAAACGCAATGACGGTGGGGCTTAGCGGCGATTTTACTACCAGAAAAAGAGGAAGGTATGCCAAATCCGCAGGAAGCAAACTTGGCATGGTAAGTGGTCTAATTAGAGGAGATAAGACTTATCCACAAAGTAAGTGGATAAACAGCAGGAACAACTGTGGAAGAAGGCTTGATCGTTAGTGATCACCGGCCTTCTTGGGTAATGCCATTTTTTCAACCACACTGGCGATTGCACCATCACCCGTCACATTACAGGCCGTGCCGAAGCTATCTTGGGCTATATACAGGGCAATCATTAGCGCGATAAGCGGCTCGCCAAATCCAAGAACCGAGGACAACAATCCCAGAGATGCCATAATGGATCCACCCGGCGCACCGGGCGAGGCTATCAAGGTAACGCCAAGCAATGCAACAAACGTCACCATCGTAGAGAAGTCTGGTACAGCGCCACCCGTCAAAAACACCACGGCTGTTGCGCATGTAGTAATGGTAACTACGCTTCCGGACATATGAATGGTTGCACAAAGAGGGATTGAAAAGTCCGCAATATGTTCATCAACGCCGTTAGATTTCGTGCGCTCCAGAGTCACTGGAATAGTAGCCGCACTCGACATAGTACCAACAGCAGTAAAATACGCAGGTAACATATTTTTCAACATCACCACCGGATTTCGCCCAGTTATCAAACCCGCTACAGTGTAGAGGATAATCAACCACAACCAATGCAAGCAGAGCGCCATCGCCAACACTAAACCAAAAGTTCGAAGTGTCGCGAATACTGTGCCATCAACCGTGAGTGCGACAAAAACACCACAAATATACAGCGGCAAAAACGGGATAAGAATCCGAGTTAGAGCCAGCTCAACCACGTCCTTTCCCTGATCAACAATACCTTTCAACGCATCGAGTTTCAGAGTCGAAATTCCTATGCCAAAAAGGAACGCCGTTACCAAGGCAGTCATAATATCCATTGCCGGCGGGATCGTTAGTTTGTCGGCAAAACCAAAAGGTTCTAACCCGGGTGACTCACTGACCAACGCACCAGCAGAGCTGAGCATATGAGGAACAACCACATCGGCAATGACAAATGCCAACAACCCGGCACATACGGTAGACCCATAAGACGCAGCTACTGTCACACCTAGCGCCCGCCCTGCTCCAGAGCGCAAGCTGGCAATACCACTCATGATAAAAAAGAGAATAATCAGCGGGATGGTATAGCTGATGAATTGACCAAAAACGGCGCGAAAGGTAATAAAAGCACGCGAAATAAACTCGGGCGCTAAATACCCGATTAATATCCCGGCGACGATGCCGGCGATCAGCCTTAGAATCAACTTCATGTATACAACCTGCCATTTATATAGCAATCAGGAAACGAATGACCGCTCATCCCCTATGGACAGGTTTAGAAATTGGTTTTACCGAATGGTTCAGCACATACAATATAGGAACAGCGTTACACTAGAGCTGTGTAACTAGATCCAACGAACATCGCGTATGATCTCAAAAAAGCGCAAATAGACCATGCCTGCAAAGCCTTCCCCCGCATACAATCGCGAATCAACATCTGGTAAACGCTCGCGCAGTTCATCAGCGTACGCCTCAGCCACTGGATCGGCGGCACCATAAGCTAAATGACAGGTTACCTGAACATCGCACAATTCAAACGGCCACGGGTTATGTACCAGTAGCATATCCCGCACAAACCCTTGAACACCATGACGCGTGTTTTCGGCGCCCTGAGCCAATGCATGCTCACGTATACCGTCTTCAATTAAAACCGCCGCATCTCGTGCATTAAATAGCGTGCTAACGTGCTCTAACGTCCCCTCCCAATCACGTGCAAACTCCTTCGACATGATATTGAGAAGTTTCTCGCCTACACCCGGAAATCGCCTAACCAAAGGAGGGAGCCATTTGAAATAACCCGGAGCGCCCTTAATCGAGCGTTCATCAACGCCTGGTGCAAAGGATTCCATCAACAACACATCTAACACCGCAGACGGATGCTGAGCCGCAAAGCCAAGGGCAAATGCACCGCCTGCCGCCACACCAACCAACCGTACTTGCTCCAGCCTCTCTGCCGCCACTATCGCCAGTAAATCATCATTAAAATCCGTTATCGATTCATACAAAGGGCCGCTCGACTGCCCGATACCGGCACGATCAGGCACTATAATGCGCACTTTTTTTGCATCGTTATCGGTGAAATCAACCGGCACACATAACCGGCAACTCAACGATGGATGACAAATAACAATCGGCGTTCCGGTTGCAGATCCGTAAACACGATACGCAATATGGCGTTTCGCCGAATCGACAAATCGATCTTCACCCTCAACACCCAGCAAACCGGTCGTTCTGGATGTTTGCAGTGGAGCCTTAAGCACCAATGCAACCAAATCTGCTTGCCGGCGTGTACCGGTTTTCGAAAAAATCGCTTTCAAATAGGTACGAATCGTCTGCGACTTGGATGATCTTGCCTCCGCAATCTCATCAATGGTTTGCCCAGCAGCGATGCGACAGGTGACATCCGCCTCAACACGCGTCAGCCCATAGAGTTTTTCAAGCTGCTCCAATCTGAGNGATTGATCGTTAGAGCCATAAGAAATAAACAGCGCTGCTACAGCTGAAGAAGGTATGCGCATGGCCAAAAGGCCTACGACATCTGTGATAGGCGACAATACCGCAATATGCTGCTGCTCAGCAGAATCGATAAACAAGGTCTCTGATTGACGAGCTTGGCCATTGTTCCAGTCAGCAAGGGCATTCAACAGAACCGTCTGAAGATCCCGATCATGCACAAACAACGCATCGCTCTGAATCTCGAACCCTTGTGCATCAGCCAGCAGAGTTTCAGCCGGCTGATTAGCGAAGACAACGTTCAGATCGATATCTAACAACACAATCCCAGTACGCAAATGATTGAACACAGATTCTGCGACGGTTTGTTTATGCTGAAGCTGCGCCATTTGTTCAAGAATGGCGTTCGCTTGATCAAAGTGTGCCAGCAGATCTTTTTCATCCAGAGAGACAGCATCCTTCTGATTAATCATTTCCAGCAATTCAAGGAAGCTGCCCTGTTCAACAGCAGATTGGTAGATGAGCTTAATGAGAGCATTATCGGGCATGGAGGAATCAGAGAGCAGCCAAAAGAAATCCAGCCTCAGGCTGGTATTGCCAAACAGTATTCTTAGACAAAATACTTAAACAATTTCAAAACGTTATAGAGATAATACAGGAAAGATAAAGTGGCACTAGCCCTTCGATCGATCCAAGCAACAACTCCCGAGGCCAACTTTAAGTAAATGCCCCAAAAAAATGCATAAAAAGAACGCATAAATACAGGTATACACCGATTAATCATGCACTTGTGGGCGCAAACACAATCATCGCGCACCAATAAAAGGCAAAAAATATAGAACCGCATGATGCTATCGTAACCTGCACACTCCAGCTTCCAACGACCACAAGTAAACATCGATTACCTGCACATACAAAAAAGCCGCCTATAGCGGCGGCTTTTTACACACCACGAAATCACAAGTCCTCGAGGAATGCCTCAAAGTCTGCACGCTCTTGGACGTTAAACATCAGCACCTTATCACGTGAGCTTTTCGCTTCACCTTCGTGCCACAAGACGGCCTCGAGAATGGTACGCGCGCGCCCGTCATGCAAGAAGGTTGCATCCTCATCAACTTCTTTCGTGAATCCGATCCCCCAAAGTGGTGGCGTACGCCACTCGGTTGCACTGGCAAGATATTCTACCTGTACATCTGCACCGACTGGCAGATTATCCAAGGTAAAGTCGGCTAGTTCAGCTCCCATATCGTGTAACAACATATCGGTATACGGGAAAATCGTTTGGTTCGACAGCTCAGGATGTAACGCATCCGAACCGGTCGTATACGATGGCGTATGACACGCAGTACAACCTGCATCAGCAAACAGTTGCTTACCGCGCTGTACATCACGATCGTAAGCATCGCGTCGTGCAGGCACGGCAAGGTGGTGTGAATAAAAGTCGATCAAGCTAAGAATCGAATCCGTCACTTCGTAGTTGTCATCACCGTTACCATTCGGTGCAGCCAAGCAATCGGCCTGATCGTTATGGCAGTTTTCATTCGGATGGAATCGAGATGTTAACCCCATATCACCCGCAAACGCGCCAGCGCTTTGCTCCAGCAAACTCGGCTGACCGGCTTTCCAGCCGAAACGGCCCAATGTAAAGTCGTCGTCTTCAAGGCTCCACACACGGTTGGCCTCTCCGGATATACCATCGTTGTTAGCATCGCTAACATCTTCGTTGGCGAGAATATCCGACTCTTTGATCAACTCTAACAAACCCAAACCAATCATCGGTGGTGCAACACGGGCTGAGAAGACGGCATCAGAATCGAATTCCCCGATATGGCTTTCCATATGCCACGTGGGTTTGCGTAATGCTACAGTATGCCCATCAGCAAAGCTGATCGTTGTTGTTGTATAGCTAACGGCAAGGCTTGCTTCTTTTTGCACATCCATCACGGCTTTGTGTTGAAGTTGCCCGCCTACGGTTGAATCTGGCGTATTCGCCTGACGTTCATTTTCAGGTGCTACCGCACGAGAAACACGAATGAGCATACTGTTAAAATCCGTACCATGTGCCACGCCATCCACCGCAACATCAGCAGCATGACCACGCCCATCATTTACGTGACAACTTTGACAAGCATTGCGATTGAAGTACGGCCCTAAGCCATCGCGTGCCTGTGTACTGGCAGTGCCTTGAACCCACGGGTTTTCAAAGAAGTGATTACCTTCATTGAACGAGACAATCCGATTTACGTCATCCATATTGCGCGATTGGCGCTGAAAGGCTCTAGCACCGGCCGTCGTAACGGTTGCTTCACCGCCACTTAAATGCTCAATTTGAGGTTCACTGGGAGGGTTTGATTTGCCATCTGAATCATCACCACATGCGCTTAACAAAACGCTGGTTGCGATAATCATGGCTGCAGAAGTGGGGGTAGATTTCAACAACATGATCATTTTCTTTTTGATAGTGGCCAGAGAATCTGGCATGAAGAATAAATGCAGCTGGCTAGCCAGCTGCGAGGCGATATTAGTCAGTTTCGCCAATACCGTCTGGATCAAAACCTGCCAACGTAAAGGCATCGTTGATATCCAAAATTACCAACTCAACTTGAGCCAGATCAGTGATCGCAGTTTCAACTGCAATCAGTTCAGCAGTTTTCGCTGCGCTGTTTTCATATGTTGCTTCAGAATCAGCAATGATTTGATCGAAAGAACGCGGGTTCGTCGCACGTTCACCGGCATCAAATACAATCTTCATTTGCACATCGGCTTTATCCAGCTGGGTTTTCAGCTCGGTATACAGACCTTCGTCCAACTGCTTCAGGTATTGGCCAAAGCTTGCGCCTTTAACCACGTCGCCATTGAGTTTTTCATAGCTACCAGAGAACGCGTTTTTAACACCTACGAAGTTGTAATAAACCGCAACGTGGCTCAAATCAGAGAAGCAATCGTGCTCCTCTTCATAGTCACCTTTTTTGAAATCACCGGGATTAGGTGCATCCTTACGCCATAAGCCAGCAGCCAAACGCGCGCCAGCTAATTCACCAACAGACATGCTCGCGATAGATTGGATCATGTAACCTAACGCCTTATCGCTGTTAAGGAAATTGTAAGCCAACGTGCCTTGTGTCTGCTCAGCAGCTGGCGCCCATTCTGCGGTCATCTCAGTCAGGTCATCAACCAACAATTCAGTTGCAACGCGTAAGTACTGCGAAGACCGGCATTCAGCGGTTGCAGCATCGCCTACACAGTCAGCGTCAGAGCCAAACTCATCCGCAGCGCGGCTGCCTGGCCCACGAGCGTTATCATCACGATCCCACAACATATACTCTATGGCATGAACACCGGTCGTAACATTTGCTTCGTTCTCGGTAGTGCCGTCTTCCTCAAAACCATTTGCATCTATCATCGATTGCTTGGTAATCGTACTATCACCAGCAATAATGCCGTCGATACGGTTTTCTTCCAACGGCCATGCATTGACCTGACCTTCCCACGCATCAACACTTGCTGGGCCTTCACCATCAGCGGTTAAGTCTGTATCGCCAGCAATGGTTTCATCCCAACGCATAATTTCAGACTGCTGGTAAGGCTTGCGTGCCGCTTTATAAGCAACGCGTGCAGCTGTCAGATTCGCTTCGGTCGGGGCCGCGAGAAACACGTTAACAGCAGCTTTTAATGTTTCTGCAGTGGCTAGCGAGTCGCTGTATGCTGCGTAAGCCATATCAACATAGTTTTCTTGTACTTGTGAAAGGGTCACGTCTGCGGCCGGGCTGTTATTATCGTCGTCATCGTCTGAACAAGCAGTCAGCAGTGCGACAGATGCCGCCGTTACCATCACTGGCACAGAAACGACCTGTGTCAGTTTTTTAGCAAAAATTGATTGAAACATAGTTTGAGTGTTTCCTTAGTCTAGTGGTCAAATATTTTTGCTAATAATAATGATTTGCATTTATAACTACAACAGCGAGTGCATTAAATATATAATTCGACTCAACAATTGCATTGAGTCAGATCAAGTCTATGCCCTTCAACCTGCCGGATTTCGAAACCCTGAAGCACTATCTGGAGCCTGCTTTTTACCTAACAGATCCGGAACGTCGTGTATTCGTCGGTTACCTGCTGGCCAGCCTCGTACTCGCTATTGTTGTACTTTCACGTCAACCAGCATCCTTTTGGCCCACCATAAAGCAGATATTTAATCCACGTTTATGGCGTCACCCTTCGGTATTGCTGGATATCAAGTTGATATCAGTAAACCACCTGTTTTGGATTTTTATGCTGGCGCCATTTTTCGGTTCACAAATCGCCACGGCTATTGCCACTAAACGTGTATTGGTTGATTTATTCGGCCGCGGAGATTTTTTGAGCTGGTCGACCCTGAATGTATCCTTGCTCTACACCGTAGCCCTGTTTGTCGCCGATGATTTCGCCCGATTTTTCACCCATTTGTGTTACCACAAAATACCGCTGCTATGGCGGTTCCATGCAGTTCATCACAGCGCCACGATACTGACACCGCTGACCTTGTACCGGGTGCACATCGTAGAAGTCATTTTGAATGCAATGCGCAGTATTTTTGTGGCCGGCGTCATTGGCGGTATCTTTATATGGTTGTTCACCGGCAAGATTGCACCGTTAGAAATTTTGGGTGTGAGCATCTTTAGTTTGATGTTTAACTTAGCCGGCGCAAACTTGCGCCATAGCCCGATCTGGCTTGGTTACGGGAAGGTCGAAAAATGGGTGCTCAGCCCTGCCCAACATCAGATTCACCACAGTGCTAACCCTGCGCATTTTGATAAAAATTTTGGTGTAATGATCGCACTTTGGGATCGAATTTTTGGCACCTGGGTCGCCAGTGAACAGACACAAGTGAATACATTTGGATTGTCAGAAGATGCTGAGGTGAAACAAACATTACGCCATCACCTTACCGGGTTGTAACGGCATAAACACAGATCTGAACACGAGCAACTAGGGCAAGGTATTCGCCAAAAACTGGTAAAGCGCTTTTACCCGAACGTTATGTTTCACATCACGGNGGTACACAAACCAAGCTTTCCCTTTCGGTTGATCAAGTTTGAGATTCAGTACTTTAATCCTTGGTGACCGTAACGCATGCAAACGAGGCACCGGGCCAATTCCCATGCCTTCTTCAACGGCGCCGTAAACTTCCAGAAAGCCGTTGGTTTGGTACACAACTCGCTCAGGGTCAAGATGATCAAGTACCGACCGAATCATGGGCAATCGAGTTTTTCTGCCGTTTGGCATAACCCAAAGGTGATCATTACAGTCTTCCAATCGGGTTAACTCGCCATAGCGTTCAATGTAGCTTTCGGAAGCACAGTATTGGAGCTGGTCTTCGGTCAGGGCTTTAACAATTAGATCGGCTTCATCAGGCTTAGGGCCAAGCCGGATCGCCACGTGCGCATCACCGGCAGCCAAGGAGAGTTTCTCGTCTGTTGCAAAAATCTCCAAACGTAACAACGGATACTGATCACGAAAACGCTTTAAATACGGATTAAGAATAACGAGATAGTCACTGGGCGTGGTGATTACCAATTTGCCTCTGAGATCGCTATCTGCTGCCACTAGACGGTTTTCAAGGCTGGCAAATGCTTCAATAACTTGTGGCATGTTATCAACAAACACGTGGCCTGCGTCGGTCAGTTGATATCCCCGTTGGTGACGAATAAATAGCGCGGTGCCAATTGCTGCCTCCAATTGGTCAATGCGGCGCAACACGGTCGAGTGATTGATCCCGAGAGCGGCGCCAGCCTTGGCTAACGACCCGGATCGCGCAACCTGATAGGCGATACGGTAATCATCCCAACGCGCAGTTTCCATAATTACACCTCATTCAACCTGTTCGTTTATGAACAAATAATAGCAATTTATTACCACCTACTGTGCATTTATGCACAATAGTTTTACGGAACTTGGGCTTCTTCAAACGCACCAACAGAGGTACGCTATCAACAATAAAAACGGCTGGATACTACAAAAATGCTGACAAATAGTGATAAATCCTATGGGTGGGTAACGATCCTGCTGCATTGGTCGATGGCGCTATGCATCTTCTTTATGTTTGGCTTAGGCGTCTACATGGTTGACCTTAGCTATTACGATACTTGGTACCATGGCTCTTTAGATCTGCACAAAAGTATCGGAAGCCTGCTGATCGCTGTCTGGATGGTATTTTTTGCCTGGCACCTGATCAACAAAAAACCCGCGCCTGAACCCGGCAAAACATGGGAGCAAGTATCCGCCAAGCTGATGCATAAAGTGCTGTATTTAACCATTGGCGCTTTGTTGATTTCTGGCTACCTGATTTCCAGTGCCGACGGCGCCCCCATAGACGTATTTGGGATCGTGAAATTACCCGCATGGCAACTGGAAATTGAAAACCAAGAAACCGTATTCGGCGACATGCATGAAATTCTCGCTTGGCTGCTGATAAGCCTTGTTGCTTTGCACGCATCAGCGGCACTCAAACACCACTTTTTCGATAAAGATAAAACACTTAAACGCATGATCAAACCGATCAAATAACGACTAACTATCAAAGGACGCTTTAATGAACGCATTTCTGAAAGCCGCAGTATTATCTGCAGCTACTCTATCTGCAGGCCTGTCTGCAACCAGCGCTGCCGCCGCTGACTACACAATCGACACCAAAGGCGCTCACGCCTTTGTTCAATTTAAAATCAAACACCTTGGCTATAGCTGGTTATTGGGACGTTTTAACAATTTCGAAGGTAACTTCAGTTACGATGCTGCCAAGCCTGAGACATCTGAGATCGAAGTTATCATCGATACAACAAGCATCGACTCAAACCATGCCGAGCGCGACAAACACCTTAAGGGCAAAGACTTCCTTAATGTGGCCAAATACCCTAAAGCCTCATTCAAGAGCACACGTTACATTCCTGCCGACGGTACCAGCGGCACTATGGAAGGCATTTTCACTTTACACGGCGTTACCAAAGAAATTGCATTCCCGGTAACAAAAATTGGGGAAGGCAAAGATCCATGGGGCGGTTACCGTGTTGGTTTTGAAGGTAAAACCGTACTGAAATTATCGGATTATGGCATTGTCTACGATCTTGGCCCGGCATCTGCGGATGTTGAGATCGAGCTGTTTGTTGAAGGCATTCGTCAGTAATTCTGATGTGCTTTGCCCTCATTATTTGAGCGTATCGTCAATATAATGAGGGCGAATACAATTTCGCTAAATTGCCGCAATCTAGAACGTCAACTCTGCTGGCCGCTGATCTTTAAGCCAAAGATTCCAGCGAATCTGCAATCCTTCGATGCCCCCTATCGCCATATCGTCAGTCACATACGCCGAGAGCTTGCGGCCGCCTCGCTTGTAGTAGTGCAGCAAGTCGGTTAAAAAACGTCTGTCGGGTGAGGTAGACAGCAAAAAGTAAACAAATTGGCTCGACTGGGGGTAAAGACTATTGCCAGCTCGATGCTGCGCCAACCAACCATCGCCGGGCAAACTCAAAAATCGCTTAAGCCCCATCAAACTGCCATTATTCGCATGATAAGCAACTTTTGCAGCATTACGTGCATCGCGTTGAATCACCAATCGACCACCTCTAACATCGATGTTTTCCATTTGCTCAGCAATCCCCTCATTGACCCAAGAAGGCACAATAATCGTGGCCGCTAAGCTGTCGAGAATCGCATGGCTGACTTCATGTTTGATGGTGTGGAGAAACTGGTCGAAGGGTTTACGTTGATACACAAGGATCGCGTTGGTTTTGGGAAAGAACATACCAAAAGAGCGAATCGCATTGGGATTTCCCTGCTCGATCAATCCCTGTCTGTAGGCGGATTCTGATGCATAGATATCAATGGACACCGGGACAGTCTTGTACAAATCGAAATACAGCACATCATCAAAAAACGCATACACATAATTGACGCCCTTTTCGATTTGCTCGCGTTGTTTGGCCGTTAGTGTCACATCATGGGTTTTAATACGAATATCAAATCGCTTCCAGGATGTCGGCTGAATATCCAGTTCAATCGCTTCCTGGGTTTTATCCGGCCGCTTTTTATCTGAAAAATGCACTTTGCCGTTTTCATCGACCCATTTGTAGATTTCTGCTTCTGCGGCAAGGCTATGCAGAACCAGCAACATGAACAACGCCAGCACCGCCAGTTGTTGTTTCAGCGAACTTTCCATCTTCTGCAGCACGGGAACTCAACCTTTTTTAATCAGCCATCTTTAAATACGCCTTTCAGCGCTGCGACAACCGCCTGCACTTTTGCCGAGGTGCGCAATTGTGGATGGTACAACAACCACAACGGAATCGCCTGAGTCTGCATCGGCGGTTGCAAACGTACTAGATCCGGTTCACGGTCTGCGAATAAACACAGCATCATACCCGCGCCAAGCCCTGCTTTTACCGCACCAAGCATGGCAGTGCTCGAATCGACTCGGCAAGCAATATGCTTGCCTGCATAACGCTCATCAAAATTACGTGCCTCCCCCATACTGACGTCTAAATCCCAGATGACCCATGGGTAGTGATTTTCGTCAGGTGAATCGACAGTCGCGAACAGTGTTTTCGATACATAGTCGGCGACCTGCAAATAGGCCAATTGATGGCCAACCAGATGATCCGGCGGGCTTTGGGTAATACGTAATGCAATATCTGCTTCGCCCTTTTCCATCCGCGCCAACGTGTTTGATACAGAAAATTGCACCTCCAAACCAGGGTGCTCTCGTTGCAACGTTCCGATAGCCGGCAAGGCTGAGGGTAACAAGCTATCACCCAAGGTAATGTGCACAGCACCAGAGATTTCATCACCGACGCTATTGAGATACATGGTTAATGCATCAAATCCGCCATCCATGGTTTTAACGTGCTCCAACAATCCATGACCAAAGCTGTTCAGTTCCAGGCCATGGCTGAAGCGATCAAATACGGGCTTACCCAAGTGCTCTTCTAAGGTGGTTAACTGACGAGAAACCGTTGAATGGTTGACGCCCAGTCGCTCACTGGCCAAGCGAATTGAGCCGGCCTCTGCCGCTACCAGAAAGTTCTCCAGTAATCCCCACGGAAGTCGCCCTAAAAACCCTGGCGTGTTGTATTTTTGCACCACCTTCTCCTAATATTTGCGTATTCCCCTGCAAAATTGTAGGGATACAATAACGGCTAAACAAGCAAAAATGCAAACATCATGACTGATACACGCCTTCAATCTTATGGCTCTAAAGCACTGGTTACCGGTGCATCGTCTGGCATTGGCAAAGCGTTCAGTGAGCACCTTGCAGCGGCTGGGTTCGATCTTATCCTTGTCGCACGCCGTGAATCACTGTTAACGGAGCTAGCTAATGACTTAACCCGCCAATACCCTATCCAATGCAGTGTTTTCTCAATTGATCTGGGAGAGACCAGTGACATAGCCCGATTAATCACGTACGCACAGACACAAGATATTGGTTTATTGATTTTGAATGCAGGCTTTGGTTACAAAGGATGTTTCGAGGAGCAGGATTACGCTCAACTGAATGCCATGTTACAGGTCAATTTGATGGCCCCAACGCAAATCACACACGCATTACTGCCACGCATGAAACAACGCCAACGGGCCGGTATTATTCTAACCGGCTCCATTGAAGGCGAAGCCCCCTTCCCTTATTCCAGCGCCTATGCGGCCTCCAAAGCCTATATTCATGGATTAGGAAATAGCCTGTATGCAGAATGCCTCGACGATGGTGTCGACGTATTGGTTCTTTCACCCGGCTCCACCGATACTGACGCCCCGATCAGCCAAGGCATCAGCCGCGACCAACTGGTCGGCATCATGCGCCCCGAAACCGTCGCCGCACAAGCACTCCAGCAATTGGGCAAGCGCCCACTGTGGATTACAGGCATGCACAACCGGTTGTTTATCAAGATACTTCGATGGTTGCCGCGCAAAGCCGCTTCTATACTGGCAGGAAAGGGCATGAAAAAAGCCATTGAGGCCAGCCGCTAATGCGCAATTACCTATTACTGATTCTCGTTGCCGTGCTTGCACCAATGCAAGTACTCGCCAACGATTTAGATCGATCTTCATTAGTTGAACGCGGTGAGTATCTGGTTTATGGCCCTGCGGCTTGCGTACGCTGCCATGGCAGCATTGAACACATGGAAGCCTTCGAGAATAAGGGAGCGAAGATTTCCCTAGGTGGCGGCCGCACCTGGCATATGTATCTGGGCACATTCGTGGCACCCAATATCACATCCGATAAAACACATGGAATCGGCGGCTGGTCAACAGAGCAACTCGAGGAAACACTGCGCAACGACTTAGGCAACGATGACAAAGCACTGATCCCAATGATGGAATATCACCAAATAAACGACGCTGATTTAGCAGCGATTATCGTCTGGCTGAAAACCAGCGAGCCTGTTACTCGCGAAATAAACCGCAGTGACTGGTCGTGGATCGGCAAAATAGCCCAATGGTTTTTAACACGATCAGCCAGTACAGACATCGCCTACATCCCGCCTATTGAGCCTGCTCCAACTGCGGAATATGGGCGTTATTTAGCGGAGGATATTGCCCAGTGTGGAAACTGCCATACACGACGAAGCCAAACCACAGGGCGTTTTGAAGGCGCCCGCTATGCCGGCGGTAGTCACTTACAAACAACAATAAACCCATCACTATATGTAGTGCCCCCCAATATCACACCGAAGGGCAAACACTCCGTCATCCGCGATTGGACACTGGCCGACTTTCTACAACGGTTTTCGGAAGGGCTCAAATTACAAGGCTCGCACATGCCGTGGGGCGCATTTCAACACATGAATAAACGCGACGTGACGGCGATCTGGAAATATCTGCAAACCGTGCCGTCATCTGACTATGATCCTGGCCCGCCGCTACAAACTCAAAGCGACTAACGCCTGTTCCAACGGCTGCTAACTCGCCTAATTGAGCGAGAAAACCTCAAAAGCCGTCTATGAATGCCTTGCACTTGGCCTACCGTTTCGTACTTCAGACGACGGCGTAGGCTTCGAATATGATCACCTATTTGAATGCTAAGCCACATTGACTATAAGCCACCATCGAACAGCGTTTGTTAAAACTGGCGTTCGTAAAAATTACAGCGGGCCTAAGCGTCAAAAGTCATTTGGGGCTCACTGATAATACGATTTGGTCGCGCCATATAAAGAAAGAGGGCACCGCGGTGCCCCTCTTTTGTTTCGCCACTCCGGCTCCGCCTTGGTCAACGCTTTGACTCAATTAAGCGCCTGGCCGGCCTCATCAATCAAACTAAAACGATGCAGATGACAACTTCGGATGCACCTGAACAACCTTTTGAACGTCATTGGCAAGAATGGGCGCAAAATCCACGATCATAACGTGCTCACCGTTTTTGATCCGATCCTCGAATTTACGGTAACGTGAATTAAACCTGTGAATACCCCAAAGGCCGCCTTCCCAAGAGCAGATGCCTAATACGACGATTGCCAAAAGCACAAAAGGCGCCCACCCGGTCACTGAAGTCAACTCAAACGAACCCGCAACAATTAATACTATCGCCATACCTGTGAAGCCCAACAGCGACCCACGAATGGTACTCCACACCAAATCGGTTTTAGCCAGAGATGGCATACCATGCAAATGATGCTTTTCAACGCCCGCATCATCGTCGCTCAACACCTCAATCTGTGTCGCTTCAACGCCGGACTCAATAAGCTCCTGCTGCGCCTGCTCCAATTCATCCAAATCATTACTAATAATATATTGACGACTCATCGTGAGATCCCCGTTCAGTAGTGGTTATGTCTACCTGTACGATGTTGGACAGCAATTTGTTCAATTATTAATCAGTTTAAACCATCAAATGAATAAGTATTCTCAGCAGCGTCTTTTTATTCCATTTTGTTTTAAAAAATGCTTGGCGATACAACTTGTAATTATTATGTGCATTTTAAATGCATATTTGCGTGCTTCGTGATCTGCGCTATGAATTAGGAATAGAAAGATCAAGGAGAGATCGAGGCATGCTAGCGCCCAATGCCATAACCCCCATTACCGTTCGTGCCTACGACGATACATTGCGGGCATCCCTCATCGGCTGCATGGTCGAATCGTTTAGTCACTTCCCTTGGGCGAGCTGGGCACTATGCCCCCATTGCCTGTCGCATTCAGTTAACCGCCAGACATATATCTGCAACGGTTGCCAAAGCAAGATCGCGCAGCACCACGACAGATCGCTGGCGAACCAGTATCTCAATAACCTGCAGAAACGAAACATACAATTGATCACTGCATTAGACGGCGAAAACGTTGTCGGTTTCAAAGCTTTTCAGCGCACCGATTGGCGAACATTTAACCGACATAAACTGCAGCTGCCCTCCTCACTGATCAGTGAATTCCAATCAACACTGGGTGGCTACCTGATTGGCACATGGGGAATGGGCGTAACACCAGACTATCAACAACATGGGATTGGCCGCTTGCTGATGGCCGCAATTGAAGACTCACAAATACCGCTTATCAGCCGCCTACTAAACAATCCCGATTCCGCCACTTGGCGTTTTCACCAGAAATTAGGGTTTCACATACTGCATCAATATGCCGATAAAAACCGAGCAGTTATTGCCAAAATCCCCCAACGAATGTCTGGCTGTATCAGCCATTTACCGCACCAATTGAGCGTCTACGAGCTTGAACAAGCAGGCATTCACTTTACCAGCCCTTTAAAGCAGACAAAAAAGAAAGCATCCACCCAATAGCTTCAGGCGTATAAGTAGAATCTATACGGAATGTAAAATCCCATGATTCAAAAACCTTCCATACGGCAGTTGATGCAGGAATTACCTAGGGCAACCAGCGAGATAACATCCCTTACTGTCAGACTCGCCCCTCTCATCTTTCAAAGCCCCAAGGCGCCTAAACCCGATAGCCCAATACTATTGCTGCCAGGCTACATGGTGGGCGATGGCGCAATGACTCCCCTAAGTTTCTTCCTCAAACGTATTGGTTATCAACCCCACGGCTGGCAATTGGGGCGTAACATCGAGCCTGCCGATATGCGAATTCGTCGTGTCGAAGACGCTGCGGTATATCGAGATTATATGGCGCAACGCGTCTGCCAGAGAGTTGAACAAATCCGCCAAACAACCGGAAAAAAGGTCACGCTTATCGGTTGGAGCATGGGCGGTTGTATCGGCCTTGATGCGGTTAACCAAGGGGCTGAAGTCAACACATTGATTACACTAGGCAGCCCATTCGGCGACCCGAGAGGAACCTCGATGTGGAACATCATGCGTGCCGTCCAAGCTGGCAACGTGAGTGAGCACGCAATGGATTTCTCTCGCTGGCTGGATCGCACGAACTTACCGGAAGACAGTCCAAACATTCATGTTATGTTCAGCAAGCGAGACGGCATTGTCGGCGAGCAAATCGCTCGGTTGCCAGAACACCCAAAGGTTGAGCATGTGGAAGTAGTGTCATCACATATGGGGTTTGCAACGAATCCGATCGTGTACAAACAGATCGCTCGGATTCTTGCGGCGGCACCCGATACCGCCCCCTAACAGGCAGGAGCATGCAACAATGAAACGACTTACCTTTGACCAGCTTCCAGCACAAGGCGTGCATTGCGCCATGATTGAAGTGCTAGATAACAATCAATACGGTCTGACTGTTGGCATTGATACGGACACCTACTGGGTAGAGGAGCATAAAAACTCGCTTTACCTGCGTGAATCCATCGACGATATCAATGATGATTTATCAACGATCGCTATCGACAATCTCTTCCTACATTACCCACACCAACCCGAAGACATGGCCGACATGCCCTCCCCATTTGCCGAATATACACTGATCGGCCAAAACCTGAAGCTGGTAAACCACACACAACATTAATCCCTTCGTAGCCAACTAATACAAGCTGCGACAATTGCACCTTTCACCAATCTCCCTGAGTAACAGGCTGTAATCCAACAAGGTGAGGAATCAGAATGGGCAACAACATTGATCATAATCGGGATGTCGACGCACCCGACTCACAAGCTATAAACATTAACGAACTCGACAAAACAACGGCAGAAGCCAAACGTGATATCCGAAATCGTATTGAAACGCGCGAAATGGCACGGGAGCTTGGTCTCACAGGCGAAGATCTGGCGATCTTTTGCGATATTTCATCACAAAAACAATAGCGCGATTGAAAGTACTCTTCACAAAATAGGGTAAGTAAAACGCCGGATTTTACAAATGTTTGAAATGTACCTGAATGAACACTCAATGACTCCGTGATGTCGTTTCGGTTTAAATGGTACTTAGATCAGTAGCATCACAATACCGACCCTTTGATTCCCACAGAATCGCAGGAGGCTAGGATTGTGTACACCCTCTTTCCGCCTTCCAATAACACAATTCAACCAAAAGTCTCTGCATACGCAATTAACAACGCAACCCGCCTCTAATTACGAGAAGTTTCAAGGAAACAATTGGTAAGAAACCATACCAATTACAAACTTAGTGTTCTACCGAAAGCTATTTAGCGGAAGTTGTGATGGATACGGATACCTCAACACTCGAAATACCGCAGCAAAACACAAAATATTGTCAGCATTCTGCGTTGAAAAAATGGATTTTTTTAACACTGACATTGCTGTCGGTAGGTTGTAATCAGGATACCCAGACAAACTCAGATATCAATGACGGCAGCAGTTTGGCCATTGAAGTCATAGACGACAATCTGATAATTGGAGAACACGTAACTCTACAAGTCACACTGATCAGACCCTCGGGTGAAAGGAGCGATATTTCAAATATGGCAACTCTTCAATCAGGCAATCCTTCGGTTATACAAAAACAAGATGACGGTAAATTGATGGCTGTCGATACCGGCAGTGCAGAGCTACATGCCAGCTACCGGGGTTTGTCGGCAACAGTATCTGTCAGCGTTCAACCGTTTATTGCGAAAAGTCTGTTTATCGACACACCACAGATTCATCTTTTGCCTTCTAACAGTGTACAAGTAAACGTTTTTGCTTACTTGAACAATCATACTACAAGACAGATTCGTAACATCGAATGGGAAAGTGACAACACCAATATCGCTACTATTAAAACCGATGGAACGGTTACCGCCAAAAGGAGTGGAATTGCGCGCTTCCAAGCACACTTGGCAAACTATACTGCAGAATTGATTGTTGATGTTCCTGATGATGAGAATCTTTCAGGCGCTAGGTTGACGCTGGATTCTACAAATATCAATCTTCCACAAGAAGGTACGATGTTCGTGAGAAGCTATTTGGAACTCAATAGCGGTGCAGTCATAGACACCACAGACATCACTCAGTGGACAGCAGAGGACACGGAACTTCTTCATTTCGATACGGATGGCCAACGTGCTCAGATTATTCCAGACAATGTCGGGGCAACTGAGATCACTGCCAATGTTGATGTTGGAAAACACGCATTTTCGACGCTACAACCCGTGACTATTTCGCCTGGAAAACTCAAAGATGTGCTAATCAGCGCCAAGGCCACGACTTCTGACTTGGGTGTTCAAAGCATACCATCGCTCCCCGCAGGTGCCAGTACCACATTAACAGCCACGGCATATTTCGATAGCGGAAAAACCATGGATTTCACGCGTGCGGTACAATGGAAAACCGACGACGACAACACGATTCAGTTGGTATCTGATGGCGAAAATGTCGGTACTGTCGTCGGTTTAGCCCCAGGGACTGCGAAAATAACCGCGAGCCTGAATGGAACAGTCGCAGAAACGGATTTTCAAGTATCAAATACTCAAGTCAAAACGATACGCATAGCCACAGACATACCAGCAACAATGCTCAAAGGGTTACCCTGGCAGTATTCTGCGATAGCCGAATTTGATGACGGTACTGAGGCAGATATCAGTCAGCAGGCAGCGTGGTTTTCAAGCGACTCGGATATCGCTAGTGTTAATACCTTCCAGGAAAATCCCGGCTTCGTCGTACCACTACGATCAGGCGAGACAGATATTGAGATTCAATTTGCTGGCATATCTGCGAAACGATCGATTACTGTGACAGATGCTTATATCACCGGTATTGAACTGACACCGAACGATAACCTGCAGCTCAATCTCGGTGAAGTTACCAACATCGAAGCCCACGCCAATCTCTCCGATGAATCGACATTGAATATTACCAAAGCGGTTAACTGGCGCTCGTCTGCCCCTGCGATTATATCGGTTCAATCCGTCTACAATGACCACCCCGGGGAGGTCGAAGCCAAAGCACCGGGCAATGCCTCCATTTCCGTTTTCATGAATTACATCGGCAGTAAAAACCTCCCCGTAACCGTTGCTTTTGGTGATGTGATTTCCGTTTCGATCAGCCCTTCATCCGCAATAATCCCGCTAGGTGCAGAATTTAAATTTGAAGCGATTGCCGAACTCAAAAGCGGCAATAAGCAAGACGTGTCCACAGAAACCGAGTGGCTTTCAGATGATCCAGATACACTCCAAGTGTTGGGTGAGGGCATGACCAAAGCGATAAACCTTGGCAATACCAATATCCATGCCAACTACCATGGATTTGTAGACTCCAAAGACGCTCAAGTAACTGATGCTGCCGTCGAGAAAATTGAAGTCTCAGGCACGTTAGAGTTACAAGCCGGCGGCTCTGAAAAAATCTCAGATTACCTAACCGCCAAAGCAATCTTCACCGATGGCAGTTTTGTCGATTTGGATGATCCTCAATGGACAGCTAGTGACCCGATGTCTTTGGCCGTTATGGACGGAGACATAGCTCTAGGAATTTCACCCGGCGAAACAGAAATAGCGGTCACATACAATACGGTTACTGAGTACATCCCAATCACCATAGATGAGCCACTACAACCTGATATCCAAATAAAAACGATCGAAGAAATCGAAAAGGATAGGCACTTGGTAACCTTTGAAACACAGGTACTTTTAGACAGGGACACCCTATTTGTTCAATGGGCGTCAAATCATGACAAGCCTTGGTTGGTCAATGGGCGGCTAGAAAAAATATCGCCGCATTCATTCAACCAATACCACCTGGTACGATCACCAGAAACAGGATCAAGTGCCATGCCTAAAAACGGTATGAGCATAGATATCTTACCAAACTGCTCACGTAAATTTATCGTGAAAGATGTGAACCCACACGAAGATGGGGGCAACCGTGTAAAATTTAATATGTATACAGCCGATGACTCGAGGTGGTTTCGCGCCGGCGCAATAAATTTCGACATTACATGGGAAAGAGATGGGAAGTTTTATTTTGGTCATATCAATTCCGGCTGGTCGCTAGCGGAGCTATACCTACAGGAAGGTCAGCCTGCCCCCGCCGAAGACAGCGTCATATTGGCAACATTCAAAGAAGACAAAATTGGCAACTTATGTAGTTTTTGAGATTAGATATAACGTTGTTGTTAGGAAAAGTTTCCGTGCCACTCAGATATCTGGGCATCGATTTCTAAAGAGCCATTCTTGACCCTTTTCCAATCACTGCCTCTACTATTTGCATGAAAAAAAAAGCGAAATCAGGATAGATTCAAACAGACGCGCTAGGCCGCCATGACCGGCCAGCGTGTTTTCCAGTCTCTTGCTTGCTCCAACTGACCAGCCAACTGGAATAACGATTTTTCATACCCCATAGCCGCCGTAAACTGCACACCAATCGGAAGCCCTGCGGTATTCTGATACAACGGAACATTCATCGATGGCTGCCCCGTTAAATTCGCAATCTGCGTAAACGGCAGTTTTTCAAGCATCTTCGCAGCCATTTGTTCCACCAACCCTAGCTTCAGACTGATATCACTCACACCCGGAACTCGAAGCAATCGCATAGACATTTGCTCCACCGTCGATGGGTATAAAGCCCCCACCGGCTGCGGCGGTGCAGCTAACGTCGGAGTTAACAAAAAATCATAGTCACAATGCAGCTGCCCCATAGACCGAGCCAGAGTGTTCCAGTATTCCTGTGCCAACAAATAATCTCTGGCACTGAGACGCTTGCCGATGCGATATAGCGCCTCGGTAGGCAGTTCAATATCTAACTGCCGCGGTTTTACACCGAGCTCCAATGCTATCAACGACACATCTTTAGCCACTTGACCAAGAAGCACTGTCAAATAACCCGATGCTAACCTATCAGCCTCAACCGGGAGGGTAACTTCTTCAACGTGATGCCCGAGTGATTCGAGCAAGAGCAGGGCATCGTCCAGCGCCGCAATACAATCCGGGTGTACATCTGAACCAATCGGGCTGGCTTTAGAATACGCGATACGATATTGACCTTGATAAGGCTGTTGGGATGCCGCTGAAAAACCGGACTCCCTCCCAACGGGCACCGATGCGCCTGCATCGGCACCGTTAGTGATATCAAGCATGGCTGCCGAATCACGAACGCTGCGCGTTAACACATGCTCAACAACCGCCCCACCCCAGGCTTCACGAATATCCGGCCCCAACGGCTGACGATTACGGCTGGGTTTAAGGCCAAATAAACCGCAACACGATGCCGGTATTCGGATAGAACCACCGCCATCACCCGCTGATGCCATAGGCACTAACCCCGCCGCTACCGCTGCGGCAGAACCACCACTTGAGCCTCCTGGCGTGTGCTGGATATCCCATGGGTTTCTACACGCGCCGTGTACCTTCGGCTCCGTAATGCCCATAATGCCGAGTTCCGGCGTATTAGTTTGCCCGAGAATAACCAGCCCCGCCAGACGAAAACGCGTCACTAAGTTTGCGTCATGGTTCATCACTCGATGTTGCAATGACGCGCATCCTGCGCCCAGTGCCTCACCATTAATTGCTGCCATCAAGTCTTTGGTGAGAAAGGGTACACCGGCAAACGGCGCTTCAAGGTCGATATTGTTCAGCTCACTACGGGCTTTATCGAAGCGGGTTCGAACAACCGCATTTAACGCCGGATTAAGCTTCTCGATACGCTGGCAACTATATTCCATGGCCTCTGCTGTAGACAGCTCTCCGCTGCGAATCAGCGCCGCCAATCCAGTGGCGTCATAGTGATGAAGATTCATTATCTATTAGGCTTCCTATTCGAATTGCCATAGTTTTGATGTGTCGATAAGTAGAACAGCTGATTCTACGATAACCCAATCGGCCTAAAGGCAATACGCGCAATTGTTATTGTGACGCCAAAATTTTAATACTATCGTTAGATTACTTCTCGTGTGAAGAAAGCAACCAGATTTGATCGCTTTCACCGCCAGATCTTCTGTAACGTTGCCATTTATCACTTAACGATTGCGGTAGACTCGATGATTGCTTCTCTACAAAACCTGCCTGCGTATAAAAACCTGCTAAGTAAGGCTCCGCAAATGCCCAGTAACGCGCCCCAGGCCTGCGGTCGATCACATTGAGCAGCAACGTAGCTGCTAACCCTTGCCGGCGATAGGCTTCAGCAACCAACAGGTTACGTACCCATAAATCCGGCTCGTCGTTTAACCGTCTTGCAGCGCTGGAACTATGAAGTTGATCAGATTTTTGATCGTGTAACTTGTGCTGACTAGAAACTCCCGTTAGTTTCATCGCGCCTACAGTGACCAACTCAACACCCCCGCATTGAGATGTGCTCAACGTCATTCGATAAATCGAATCATTATCCCTAAAGGCGACCTTTTCGTGCTGGTGTCGATAAAAGCGTTTTATTAAGCGCAGATCTTCCGTGCAAGTGGCGGGGCCTATCTGCAACTTCTTTTGTATCTGACATTCCATCAGTTATTTCGCCACTTACTCACCACTTAACAATGGAGACTGACGATTATGGTCAGCTTGCTGCAATGCTTGAATGGCTTTTAACCGCACCTCAGGCGACTGGCTTGCGATCTCTTCAGCGGCCCGATAAAAAGCCGGGAAATTGCCGTTATGCTGCTCGAGCAATCGAACAAACGCCGGCACTTGTGAGCGATATTGCGACACAGATGCAATTTTGGCATTGTTCATCGACCCCATCCAGGCGTCGTAACTGTCATCCCACCCCTGATCTTGTTTCATCACTAGGTAAGCCGCATTCAGCGCCGACATCAAAGCCGCTTTTTGCTCCCGTTTAGCCTCTTCATCTAACGGCGATTCGTACAACACAATTAGTTTATCGCGATAAGCCAACACCAAATCATTAATCACCGCACGTTTTTTTCGATAGGCCCTAAAACCATCAATCTGCACAGTGGCCTCTTGTTCACTAACCCCCCGCTTCAACAACCATAAACGCGTTCCTTCCTGCTCAACGGCACTGGCAAAGCTTTCGTTAAACCCAGTATCGCCCTTAACATACAACTGCCGATGCGCTATTTCGTGAATCAAAAGGGATACCAGTTTAATATCGTTGTCATAGATAAACGTGTTCAATACCGGGTCATCAAACCAGCCCAATGTGGAATATGCGCGAGTACCGCCGACCCGGATATCGAAGCCCTCTGATTTAAGCGCTTTCGCCTTAGCAACAGCTTCATCTTGAATGAAGTACCCGCGATAACCGACACAACCGGCAATCGGAAAACACCAGGTCTTTGGCTGTACTGAAAATTCTGGTGCGGCGAAAACGTTCCAAACCACATAATCCCGACCAATATCTGCATAACTGTCGTAGGCCCCACCAACTGGCAATGCCAATTCATCACGGGCGAAGGTTCGCACCGACTGAACTAGCGCCAACTTATCGCGCAATTCTGGGGAGAGATCTTGCGAATCCAGTAGGTCATCTATCGGCTCACGGGCTTCAAGAATCCGCCACTGACCGTTAATTGCCTGGGTATAATAGGCCGCCGTTTCGCAGCCGGACAACGCAATAGTGACCCAGAACGCTGCTACAGATCGTAAAAACAACGACCGACAAGAACCCTTACCGTGCTCTTGGGAGTAAATAAACCGTAAATCAAGCAGTTGCATATCGTGAACTATCACAAAAAGTTAAATTTTACGCCAGCTGGCTTATTATTCATGCGGCAAGGTGCGATAATCGCATCCCGCACTCGTGTCTCATTATTGCAGGAACATTCTATGACAGCCATTCGTTGGTTTTTAGCCATCGTCTTAAAAACGCTGAACTTTCTGACATTACCAAAACCTGTTCAGCGTACAGAAGAAGAAAAAAAGGCCATCTCGGCGGCCTTGGCCAACCACAGTTTATACCATTTACCTGGCTGCCCGTTTTGCCTAAAGGTTCGCCGACAAACGCATCGTTTACAATTACCCATTGAAGAACGTGATATTAAAGCTAATCAGGTTTTTCTTGATGAGCTAGTTCAAGGTGGCGGTCGCCGCATGGTACCGTGCCTTCGTATTGATGAGCCAAACGGTGAAACTCGTTGGATGTATGAATCTGGCGATATCATTGCTTATCTTCAACAGCGTTTTGAGCCTACAAGCTAACCGACCACGAGGTTCCAATAATGAATATTGAACTGATCACTACCGGTGGTACGATCGACAAGGTCTATAACCCACTGAGCGGCAAATTGACGTTTGGCAACTCCAACATTCCGGAAATAATCAAACGTGCCCGTGTGACAGCCAACATTCATATTACCCCGTTGATGGCAATTGATAGCTTGCAGATGACCGATGAACACCGAAACCAGATTCTGGGGCAATGCCAAACCAGCGATACTGATCGGCTAGTGATCACGCATGGCACTGACACCATGACTGACACCGCAAAGGTGCTGGCATCTGCCAATCTGGTTAAAACCATTGTATTGACCGGCTCGATGATCCCCTTCAGCATCCAGCATTCGGATGCCTTATTTAATTTGGGGGCTGCCATCACAAGCGCCCAATTGCTAGAGCCTGGTATTTACATTGCCATGAACGGCAAGGTATTTAACGCCCTAGAGACAGAAAAAAATCGCCAGCAAGGCATTTTTGAAACTAACTAGCCCGCTTCATGAATAGACAAGTCGAACCCCCAAAAGATGCACGCCAGCACTGGTCAATCCGCTGGGGCAGAGAACTCCTGTTGATCGTGGTGTTTATCGCGGTTGTGGGTACCGCTATCGACTATTATCGCCTTACTCAACGCGACAACAAACGCTTATCTCCGGCGGTGATGGAGTTTCTCACCGCTCAGCTCAACACTCCCAAGACACAACCCGGCCAGCCCTATCTCATTTATACCTGGGCGACGTGGTGCGGCGTGTGTAATCTGACTTCAAGGGCCGTTAGTAATATTGCTGAGGATTACCCGGTTATTACCATTGCTCTGCGCTCTGGTGACCAGCAAACGGTTAATCAGTTTATCGAACAGAATAACTATGGCTTCAACGCCATCGCCGACAATGATGGTAGTCTGAGTCAGGCAATGGACGTTGGTGCTACACCGACGTTTTTTATCGTTAATACAGACGGCACCATTCGCTACTTTTCGGTTGGCGTGAATACAGAACCCACATTGCGCTTAAAGCTTAGTCTTTTTAGCCAAGCATCAGATGCGCCGTCGCCTTAGTCAGCAATGGCCAGCTATCCGGAACGACAAAAAAGCGTATCACCTCAGCACCCGACACAAAGCCTGCACATTGAAGTGGTCGCGGAGAACGCATTGGCGCTCCCTCTTCGGCAACAGAAAGATCCTCACTCTGAGTAAAGTGGCAATCAACACGGCGCACTAGCTCATCATTGGTCATCATAGGGAATCGATCCAACTCAGTCGCTAACCAGCTCGGCTTTTCGAGAACCTGCCAAACCGAGCAATCTGCCTGATAACGCACTAACCAACTCGCCACCTCTGATTGCCGCAACCAGATACCGCGCTGATGTCCGTCGTTTGTCAGTGCTGGCGCCGCGAGGTTATCAATAGGGTAAAAAAGAAACCCTTTCAATGCAATTTCAGGCTCGCATTCACCAATGCCAAGCTCAGCCAATACCTTCTTACCTTCCTGAGTCTGCGCAATAGTCGACTGCCGGCCAATGAGCTTTTTATGCTTGATGTCTAGCCGGTCATTACATTGAGGGCCAATCCAATGATCAAGATCACTAGTTGAACTTTGCTCACCCTGCCCTACAAACATGTAATATTTAACGGCAACTTCAAGGTGAATAGCCTTGCGCCGTTGGTGACAAAAATACACAAAATCTATTTCCCCAAGAGTTGCTGGGCGACCGTTTCTTTCGACAAACACCTGAACGTTTTTAGCTAACAATTGGGTATTGGGGTTATTCGCAAGGTAAAACTCCCAGAGCGCCTCAAAGTATGTTCCCAGCATCCACAGGTTACGTTGCTGCAGATGTACTTCAAGCGCCTGTGGCGAGCGATCAAGCGCCAAGAACCAATCTACGTCAGGCAATGCCGCCAAGCTATTGTGTGCATGCTGTACCATCATTTCAGGGCTAGCGACAGCCCAAAATAAATCACGCACGTTAGGGTGCCGCAAAGGCATAGGTCGAGAGGTATCTTGTACAGACAGCGAAGTAGATAACAGTTGGGGGAAATTAGGAGCGCCTTTCATAATTTGATTTATCGCAGAAAGACCTTATCAGGGAAGTAAGCAGCTTCAAATGAATAGCCAGCGAATGATACTAACGCTTAATGAAAGCCGTAAGTGCAACTATGAAGCAACAACCTCGTGATGGCCAAACGACGGGGATATGCTTTTAAAATACACAGGGAGTGATAGTTATTAGGATTGAAAAGATTTGCAGGCTACGGAATATCAAACACGCCGTAGCCTACTTTGAAATGCCCACACGTTTCGTAGCTCCATGAACGGCAAAAAACAAAATGCTGGTGTGCAGACACGAATAATTGTTGCGATCGTAACCGCGCTACAATCAGCTCATCGCCCACATTGCAACAAATGCACCAGCACCAATAACAACGGCTGAAACAAGTAGCGCTTTAACAGGCGAACGATTTGTTGTTTTTTCCGGAGCGAATACCGCTGAACGATTACTGGTGCCAACACTGTCACCAATTACACCGTTATTTTTCATCACAACCTCCACATCGAAAGCGTATTTCCTTATCGGCCTTGCGATTTATCTGCCTGAAATTCCGCATTTATATTGCCATAAGACCTTGCACTGCAGCTTATGACTTTACAACGGCAGCATTGCTATCCGCCGTTTTATACCCGATTAATACACGTAGGCTTTCGTAAGTATTCGTAAATACGCGCACATATTCACACAGTAAGTTTGCCGGTATCTGACCGTCAAATTACCTGTTTAGATCCCGAACACCTGCCATTCAGAAACTTCGTTCAGCGATAATGCCCTAATTAAGTAGGCAGAAACACCATCCGGTTATATTCTCGGAAGAATGAAATTCCTCGAAGTAAATAACGAGCAGCTATTAGGGATCGCGAAAGATACTATACATTTATCCAGTACATCAAGTAAAACGATTAAGTTTTGATGCCAGAAAAATCGACATTGACTTTAAGATAGCAGGAAACGTAAGTTTAGCAGTGGATCTATTTTATTGAGGGGATGCCCATTCATTTAGATGAATGGTGCGAGAGGAGAGACTCGAACTCTCACGCCTTGCGACACTAGAACCTAAATCTAGCGCGTCTACCAATTCCGCCACTCTCGCATCTTCATTATTACGCTGTGTCATTTTATGCTTGAAGAGCAAAAAACAATCAACGTGATCAACAACTTAGCCGTTCTGGCCAGCGGCGCGAATAATGCCCCATTGAATTCCTTAAAGCAAGAAAATTGCTAAAATATTTCAAGAAACATGTATAACACCACGCCTCACATGCCCCTTAATCAGATACTAATGACGACTAGCTATGACCAACACCCTAATTGATCGCCTGAGTGAATTCGTTAATGAGAACCTTCCATTGATGGTTAATATGGGGGTTAGCGTAGAGAGCTACGACAGCAAAGAGCTGGTTATCCAGGCACCCCTCTCGTTGAATCACAACGATAAAGGTACCGGTTTCGGCGGCAGCCTTTACTGCCTATGTGTGATGGATGCTATCGGCCTAGCATTTATGAAGTGCTTCGAACACGGCATCGATCCTGACCTAGTTGTCGGGCGCGCAGAGATCGAATACAAAGCGCCGGTTAACAGTAAAAACATTCAGGCGCGAAGTGTTTCACCAGACGACAAACAATGGGACGAGTTCTTTCGTGACTACGAAGAATTTGGCAAAGCAGCGATATCGTTAGAGTCGCATATTCATGAAAACGGCAGCGTCGCTGTCACCTTCCGCGGACGCTTTGCTATTATCGGAGAACGTTAAACCCCATTACCCACTAAGAGCCGTAACCCCACCTAACGCACGAACGGTCTAAACCAACCGACGAAATGCTTGTCCAATTGTCGAATTTTCGTCTTCTGGTCTATACAACAAGATCAACTCCAACGAGAGGTCTGATCGATGAAAACGTCTGTGCGAATAGGCTGTGCCTCGGCTTTCTGGGGTGATACCAGCATTGCCGCCAAACAACTGGTCGATAACACCCCGCTTGATTATCTGGTTTTTGATTACCTAGCCGAAGTCACGCTATCGATAATGGCCGGTGCCCGTCTGAAAAACCCCGATTTAGGCTATGCAACAGACTTTGTGAGCGTCTTGGCGCCGCTTCTCACCGCAATTGCCGATAAACACATCAAGGTCGTCAGTAATGCTGGCGGCATGAACGCCGCCCAATGTGCAGAACAGATCCGTAAAGAAATCCGAAGTGCCGGGCTCGATCTCACAGTTGCCTGTATCGATGGCGACGACCTCATACCGCAAAAATCAGCTCTCACCGGCATCCGAGAGATGTTCACCAACGAAGCCATGCCGGATTCCTGCATCAGCATTAATGCCTATCTCGGTGCGCCCGCGATTACTCAAGCGCTCGTAGCTGGGGCTGATATCATCATCACCGGCCGCGTCGTCGATTCAGCTGTCGTTCTTGCACCGTTGGTTCATGAGTTTGGTTGGGCTTGGGATGACTACGACAAACTGGCTCAAGGCTCTTTAGCCGGCCATATCATCGAGTGCGGATCACAATGCACCGGCGGCAATTTTACTGACTGGCAGTTATTGGTTAATGATTATGACCATATGGGCTTCCCCGTTATTGAGTGCTATGACGACGGACACTTTGTGGTATCAAAACCCGAAAACTGCGGTGGCCTTGTCAATCGTTTCACCGTGGGTGAACAACTGCTCTATGAAATCGGTGACCCACAACTGTATCGATTACCTGACGTTTGCTGTGATTTCTCACAAGTCACACTGGAGGATTGCGGCACTAATCAGGTGCGGGTAAAAGGTGCTTACGGAAAGCCCCCTGGCGGCAGCTACAAGGTAAGTGCGACATGGATGGATGGTTATCGATGTACTGCGAGTTTTTTGATTGGCGGCCGTGATGCTGTCGATAAAGGTAAAGTAGTGGCCGATGCGATTCTGTCTCGTGTTAATCGCATGTATATCGCACTCGGTATGCCGACATTCAACCAGTGTAATGTTGAAATTCTCGGCAGTGAGTGTACCTATGGCGAGCACGCCAGAATGCAGGCAAACCGTGAAGTCGTTGTTAAAATTGCCGTACGTCACGACGACAGAAAAGCACTCGGGTTATTTTCACGTGAAATCGCGCAAGCGGCCACAGGCATGACTCCGGGTATGACAGGACTCGTCGGCGGCCGGCCCAAAGCATCCCCATGCATTCGTCTTTTTTCGTTTCTCCACCCCAAAGATCGCGTTACAGCAAATCTCACCATCGACGACCAAACCCGTGTCTGCGACATTCCGATAGACACCACTGAGCCGCAAAGTCACCCAAATACAGTAGCCGACACCACCGACAAAATATCCGTCGATACGGTGACTGTTCCGCTGATCTATCTAGCCGTCGCACGCAGTGGTGATAAGGGCGACAACGTGAACGTGGGCGTCAAAGCGCGTAACCCTGATTACCTGCCGTGGCTAGAGCGAGCACTGGCACCGACACGTGTCAGCGACTATATGAAACACCTGTTAGATAAAAACAGTCGCGTTACGGTTTATCGTCTTCCTGGTCTAGATGCATTCAATATTTTGATGGAAAACGCACTCGGTGGAGGCGGCATCGCCAGTTTGAGAATTGACCCTCAAGGCAAAGCCGTGGCACAGCAATTACTCGACATGCCTGTTGAGGTCGATGCTGATATCGCTTGGCGCGCGGAATCGGCATACAAGGAATTGGTTAACGACAATGACACCCTTTGAATCCGCGATTGATCCACAATCAGATAGCTTCAATACAAACTGTAAGTCCATGCAAGGGTATCTCGATGCCTTTCTTACGGTAAAACAAACGGTGCGCGACACCGAGCTTAAAGCCAGCGAGAAATACCACAAACGTGGCAAGCTATTACCTTCAGAACGGCTAAATCTTCTGCTAGACCCAGGCAGTGATTTTGTCGAATTGTGCGGTTTGGCCGGCTACATGATGGATGATGATCAAGATGGCAGTTTGGCCGGCGGCGGATTAATTTCAGGCATCGGCACTGTCTGTGATCGATTATGCATCGTTCAGGTCAACAACTACGCCATCAAAGGTGGCACCATCTCACCGGCAGGGTTGAAAAAAACACTCCGCATTCAACAGATTGCCCGCGACAAAAACCTTCCTCTCATCACATTGGCCGAGAGCGGTGGCGCCAACCTGAACTACGCCACCGAGGTTTTTATTGCTGCTGGCGAGGCATTTGCTAATCAAGCGCGGCTTAGCGCCTATGGTATCCCTCAAATCACTGTGGTTCATGGTAATGCGACTGCTGGGGGCGCATACCAGCCCGGCCTCTCAGACGTCATCATCGCCATTCGTGGCAAAGCAAAAATGTTTCTCGCAGGCCCGCCACTGCTATTGGCAGCAACCGGTGAAGTTGCCACTGACGAACAACTCGGCGGCGCAGAAATGCACGCAACAGAAGCAGGCACGGCCGACTTTCTCGCTGAAGACGACGCGGATGGGATTCGTATCGCCCGCAACGTCGTTCAATCGCTGCCCGAGGATAACTGGCAGGCACCTGACCCCGTTTATGATGAACCCCTCTATCCTGCGGCAGAGCTGTGCGGCGTTGTTCCGCACGACGCAAAAACTCCCTACGACGTACATGAAATTATCACGCGTATTGTCGATGGCTCTGAATGCAACGACTTCAAACCAGAGTTTGACCACCAAACGGTCTGTACCTTTTGCCAAATCGGTGGCGTACGCGTCGGTATTATCGGCAACAACGGCCCCATCACCGCAAACGGAGCGAATAAGGCGACCCAATTTATTCAACTATGTGACCAAAACAATATCGCCCTGTTGTTTTTGCACAATACCACCGGGTTTATGGTCGGTACTGAAGCTGAGCAAAGCGGCATTATCAAACACGGTTCAAAGCTAATTCAGGCTGTTGCTAACACCCAAATGCCCAAAATTTCAGTCGTGGTCGGTGGCTCATACGGCGCAGGCAACTACGCCATGTGCGGTCGCGGTTTGAATCCGGATTTTATTCTGGCATGGCCCAACAGCCGCACTGCAGTGATGGGTGGAACCCAAGCTGGCATGGTATTGCGTATCGTCGCGGAAGAAAAACAGCGGCGCATGGGTATCGACCCCGATCAAAATCAACTTGAGCAAATTCAAACAATCGCCGAAGACAAAATCAATCAGGGTTCAACAGCCCTGTTCGGTAGCGCCCATCAATGGGACGACGGATTAATCAACCCTGCAGATACCCGATGGATACTCATCAAATTGCTACAGGTGTGCGAGCGTGCCAAACAAACTGAACGCCGCCCCAGCAGTTTTGGTGTGGCGCGGTTTTAATCGCTGATGGGATACCGTTACCGCGAACGGATGGTGACATTTCAATCATGCTTGCGCTGTGGCACGCACATAGCAAATAGAGCGGCTAAAGCAACTACAAGGCAACGACAGGATCAATAATCGCAGGAGGCACCCATGCGAGAGACTGAAGAACATCAAGCACTAAGACGCACCGTTAGTGACTTTGTGGATAATGAAATCAATCCCCATGTTGACGAATGGGAAGCCGAAGGCATCTTCCCCGCTAAAAGCTTGTTCAAAAAGCTCGGCAACTTAGGGTTACTCGGTATCAGCAAACCTACGTCAGCCGGTGGCATGGGATTAGACTTTTCCTATGAAATGGCTGCGGCAGAAGAGCTAGGACGCGTCCATTGCGGCGGTGTGCCGATGGCCATCGGCGTTCAAACGTGTATGGCAACTCCCGCGATTGCCCGGTTTGGTAGTGACTTCGTCAAAAGCGAATATCTGGCGCCTGCTATCGCTGGTGATAGCGTTGCTTGTATCGGTGTTAGTGAGCCAGGCGCAGGTTCTGACGTTGCGGGCATTAAAACCCAAGCACGAAAAGACGGTGACGATTACATCATCAACGGCACCAAGATGTGGATCACCAACTCAACACAAGCAGACTATATCTGCCTGCTCGCAAATACATCAGACGACAAACCGCACCTCAATAAATCCCTCATCGTAGTGCCAACAGATACCAAAGGCATTAGCTTGTCGCCCAAGCTCAACAAGCTAGGCATGCGCGCGTCCGATACCGCGCAGATATTTCTTGAAGATGTACGTATTCCTCAGCGAAACCTAATCGGCAACGAAGGCGACGGATTTACTCTGCAAATGCTGCAGTTTCAGGAAGAACGCATGTATATCGCCATTATGGCGATCAAGTCCATGGAGCTTTGTATCGATAGCACTATCGACTACACCCGAGGAAGGGATGCCTTTGGTAAGCCCTTGCTTGATAACCAGGCTGTCCACTTTCGAATGGCCGAACTACAAACTGAGGTAGAAGCGCTGCGTAGTCTTCTCTACCGCGCCTGCGACGCCTACCTGGAGGGGGAAAACGTCACCCGCCTTGCCTCTATGGCGAAGCTCAAATCCGGCCGCCTCTCCCGCGAAGTAACCGACGCCTGCCTGCAGTACTGGGGCGGCATGGGTTTTATGTGGGATAACATCGTGTCGCGTAACTATCGCGACATGCGCCTTGGTTCGATTGGCGGCGGCGCAGACGAGGTGATGCTCAATATTATTTGCAAAACCATGGGCATACTGCCCTCCAGGAAAAAATCATGAACCAACCTGCATTTACCTGTATCACGGTCGAAGATCATCATCCCTGGTGTGCAATCAAGCTGAATCGTCCTGACGTCGCCAATGCGATGAGCCTCAAAATGGTTGAAGAATTGACAACCTGTTTCGAGTGGCTTGTTGAAAGGTCATTTCGGTGTTTAATACTCGAAGGAGCTGGTAAAAACTTCTGTGCCGGTGCAGACATTAACGATGTCAAAAATGCCAAGGGCGATAATCACTACCTGCAACAGCTTAACCGCGCGTTTGGGCACATGATTCAGGAAGCTGACAGATTACCTATGCCGTTAATTTGTTGCCTGCACGGTGCAGTAATGGGCGGTGGTTTTGGCTTGGCTTGCGTCAGTGATTTGGCCATTGCCATGCACGGTACTCGTTTCGCCTTACCAGAAACGTCACTAGGGTTGATCCCGGCCCAAATCGCCCCTTTCGTTGTTAAGCGTATTGGCCTGACTCAAGCGCGCCGCTTGGCACTATTCGGCGAGCGTATCAACGCTGAAGAAGCGCTGGAAATAGGAATTATCCATCACCTCAGCCATAGCTTGGATGACCAGGTCGCACAGGTTGAAAAAGCCGTCAATGCCGTATTGAAATGTGCCCCTCAAGCAACAGCCGCCACCAAGCAATTACTGCACGAAGTTCAAGACAGCAGCGGCCTCGACGCCTTGAATCAGATCCTCGATAAAGCCGCTATCGACTTTGCCGATGCAGCCAGTGGCGAAGGTCGACAAGGTGCAGCCGCCTTTATGGAAAAACGCGCAGCACTCNGGGTCCAGCCAGTGGAAAATTTCAAACAAATCATCAAAGAACGTCACCACTAACGCAAGCGCTAATGATCTTGCGAGATTCCCTTCGCAGATACTCGAAGAGAGATCGCAAAGCACGGTAACCAAGCGCATCGGGAGAATACGGAACCCCAACATGCTGAAAAAGATTCTGATCGCCAATCGCGGCGAAATCGCCGTTCGTATTATGCGCACCTGCAAAGCACAGGGATACCAAACAGTCGCTGTCTATTCGGACGCCGACAGCAACGCATTGCATGTGTCTATGGCCGATGAATCCGTACATATTGGCCGTTCACATATCTCAGATAGCTATTTGAATATCGACAAAATTATCGATGCTGCTGCAATCAGTGGTGCTGATGCTATCCATCCCGGTTATGGCTTTTTGTCGGAAAATGCCGAGTTCGCTCGAGCATGCGAACAAGCTGATTTGTGTTTTATCGGCCCAAGCCCTGATGCCATTGAACTCATGGGCAGTAAACGCCAGGCCAAAATCGCCATGATCAACGCCGGCGTACCCTGTGTTCCCGGATACGAGGGTGACGATCAGAATAACAAAGCCTTGATCGCTGAAGCATTGAAAATCGGCCTACCGGTTATGGTTAAAGCCAGTGCCGGCGGTGGTGGCCGTGGAATGCGTTTGGTCACCGAAGAAGCCCGACTCGATAGCGAAATCGATTCAGCCCGATCAGAAGCCACCAGCAGCTTTGGCAGCGGCGAACTCATTATCGAAAAAGCACTGATCAACCCAAGACATATCGAAATCCAAATCTTCGCCGACAAGCACGGTAACTGCGTGTATCTCGGCGAACGCGACTGCTCAGTACAACGTCGACACCAAAAAGTCGTCGAGGAAGCACCCTCCCCGTTCGTTGATGAAACATTGCGCGCCGCCATGGGCGAATCTGCCGTTGCAGCGGCTAACAGCTGTGGTTATGTCGGTGCAGGAACCGTGGAGTTCCTCGTTGACGACAACAAAAACTTCTATTTTCTTGAGATGAATACCCGACTGCAAGTTGAGCACCCGGTAACTGAACACATCACCGGCTTGGATCTCGTCGCTTTACAATTAGACGTTGCCGCAGGACAGCCTCTGGGGCTCACACAGAGTGAGGTCACCCTGCAAGGCCACGCGATAGAAGTCCGGCTTTACGCGGAGGATCCAGCCCGAGGGTTTCTCCCCCAAACAGGAAACCTACTCCACTGGCAACCTGCGCACAGCGAAGGAACCCGTATCGACTCTGGCATCGTGAATGGTAGCGAAATCAGCCCATTCTATGACCCCATGCTGGCGAAACTCATTGCCTTTGGTGACAATCGCGAGCAAGCCCGACGACGACTGGTCAGATTGCTACAGGCCAGTTTCCTTGCTGGTTTCCGTGACAATCGAGCCTTCTTGGCCGACATACTCGACCACCCCGCATTCATCGACGGTCAAGCCACAACCGGATTTATTGATGCACATATGGCGCAGGCCGAAAGCCTTAACCCCAACCCAACAACGCTGACAACGGCACTGGCTGCAACCGTACTTGCCGGCTTTGGAATGCAAACGACCCGCTCACCCGGCACAAAAACGATCACTGTCGACGTCGCTGACCAACGCCTAACATGCCATGTCGTTTATATCGACAGCGACATTCAAGTGCAGTGTGATGCATTCCCCAAGCCTGTTGAGCTTAACAATCCGCAATTGAGTGGAAACACCCTGAGTTTCAACCTGGGCAAATTGAAACGCTCAATCACACTATTGCTAAAAAACCACACATGCTGGTTAAACACCTCACGCGGCAATTTTTGCTTTACCGATGTAACACTAGCCGAAAAAGAAAAAACCACAGCGAGCTCAACAGACATACGCGCCTCAATGGATGGGTTAGTTGTTGCGTGCTTATTCAGCGAAGGCGATACTGTTAGCAAAGGTGACGCTGTAGTTGTTGTCGAAGCCATGAAGATGGAGCACCCCTTAAAAGCACAGTGCGATGGTCAGCTATCGACGCTGCACTGCAAAAAAGGGGAACAAGTGAAAGCCCGCATGTTACTGGCCGAAATTGCCCCTTCAGATAGCAGCACCAACAGCTAAACTATGCGGGTTAACAACCCCACACAACAAGATTTCACAATTCAACAATATGCGGTCATCGCCATCGGGCATGGCTGCACATCGAATGGAAATTAGAAGGCCTTCCATGGAAAATTTCATCCAACAGTTTATGAATATCGCCCCCGGCTACCTGAGCACCATCGGTGTCAGTAACTTGCTAAATATCATTTACGCACTGGCGATTCTATTGATAGGCCGCTGGCTTGCCAGACGCGCGACGCAATTGCTTGAACGCTTCATGAAAAAACAGGATCACGATGAAACACTCACCAGCTTCATCGGCAATATTAGTTACGCCGTATTGTTAATCGTTGTTGTTTTGGCAGCATTGGCTCGATTGGGTATCGAAACCACGTCGCTCGTTGCTATTTTGGGTGCGGCCGGCTTGGCCATTGGCCTAGCGCTAAAAAACTCGCTATCCAACTTTGCCTCCGGCGTCATGATGTTACTGTTTCGTCCACTACAGATCGGCAACTTTGTCGATGCAGGCGGCACATCCGGCACGGTAGACGACATCAACATTTTCTACACACGTATGCGCACACCTGACAACAAAATTATTACCGTCCCCAATAGCAGTATCATGGATAATCCGATCACTAACTACTCGGCAGAATCTACCCGACGCATTGACCTGGTTATCGGTGTTGAATACAACGCTGATTTAAAACAAGTCAAACAACTGCTGCGCGACATTGTTACGGCAGACGAGCGCATATTAAAAGATAAGGAAACCACTATCGCCGTGGCAGAGCTCGCCGACAGTGCCATCAATTTTGTGGTTCGACCTTGGGTAAACGCACCAGACTACTGGGCTACGCGCTTTGATCTTCTGGAAAACATCAAAAATACTCTCGACGCCGCGAATATCGGCATACCGTATCCGCAAATGGACCTGCACGTGCACAACACCGGGCCAGCAAACGCAGAGATTGGGCATTAAGGGTGCCTCTAAAAACTATCTTGCTTGCGCTAACGTCGCTAAAATTCAATTAAAATCGGTCATTTATTGCACATAAGCTCCTATTTTTTATCGAATTTTGCCTCGTCAGCGCTGCTGCGCCGCCCACGTTTTTAGAGACTCCCTTAAATCGACTAGGTCCAGACTGCAACCAACGCCATCAGCATAAAGCCAAGAACGACAAATCCAAAGTTCTTCAGGTTGCAGCACTTTTCAACTAGCACGGCCTGCCCTAGGCCGTGCAATGTGCCCAAATACAGGAACGTGCCGGAAGCCAGAGAAATAAATGTCGGCTCGACCCAGGGCGATACCGTCATACTGCTGGATATCGACGCCCCCACCAAAACACCCATCGGCGTCATTAGCGCAAAGGTCAAAAACAACGCTAAACCCCAGCGCGTCGACATACGGCTTTGGTTAATTTTTATCGCTAAGGCAAAGCCAGCAGCCCATTTATGCACCAATAAAGCAAGAATAATCAGCAACATCACTGAATAGATATCGCTGAATCCTAACGCCGTTCCCGCTAAAAAACTGTGTAAAGAGAGGATCGTCATCGTCAAATAGACGACCACATTCGAGCGTTTATCGACATGACAATCCCTACCAATATGCTCCATTAATAGCAACAAAAGAAAGGCCGAACCGGCCAGCATGAATGCCCAAGGATAACGGCTACCAATCGCCTGAAATTGATTGGCGGAATCACCCAACATGTGGATCAAGCCAACCCCTAAAAACACTCCGCAAGCCAGCGCTTCACCACGCGGAAATTCAACATTATCAGGTGCATGAATCCGCTGCCGAAAAGGAATATAACCCGCAATCAGTGTGCTAAGAAAAATAAGGAGAACAGCGATAATTTTGATGGAGAGCACGCAGGGAGTCCGCCAAGTACAGTTGCCACCTGATTTAGATAAACGTACGTGGTGATAGTTTCATGTTCGCCTACCCGGCACCGGCAATAACAAAGCCGGTCGAAAAAACCTCAATTGCACGCTTAACGATAGCAACACAGAACCTCCAGCAAATGCCTTCGGTTAAACAGACGATGCCGATGGTATGACACAAGTACGTCAATCACACATCGTTTGAACTGCTTTAAATTACCAACAGTGGGTATTCGAACCGCTCTACAACCGAGAAGCTCTGCAAACTCACCCAATTTTTATAACGCGTCAGATGACTGCATTTAGAAAATCACACTGAGAGAACCTAAGGTAACTTGCTTAGGTTCCGGTATCACATATCAGAAAGTCGCCAGCAAACACTGTATGCTAATTCAGCAACAGATAACGGCGAATTTCTGCACCATTCGGGTGGGTTCTGAGCCAATCCCTAAATTCATCGACACGTTCAAAACCTTCACCAATAGTTTCGGCAAAGAAGGCTTTCTCGCGCGCTATTCGACCTGCCTCGCGCAGCGCACGTTGGCCCGCATCGGTTAATTTCGCTGGCAGATCAGCAATCAGCCCTGCGTCGACAACAGCTTGCCATTCACCTTTATCGAACCACACTTCATCACACGCATGGCAAACATCCAATCGGTTTTCCAGCGCATTACAAACACGGTACTTTGTCATCAATCGCTGGCATTTCACACACTGGCGCGCATGTACAAAATCATCGACGCTCGTCACATCAGCTGGCACTGGCGTCGCGCAATCGGTTTGCTGATCAATCCAAAATCGTAGATTGAGCATAGCGATTGACGCCCCGTCACACTTGCTACATTGCGCCGCAATGAGGCCGGGGGCGAGCTCAACGGGTTTTAAGGCATAGCCAGTACAGGTTTGGCATTGCATGGGGTAGATATCTCTTTTCTTTCAATCAATAGTTATAATGACGATCGACGCAAAATCAGCAGACACAATTAAGCATTAATTTGATCCTTCAATTCCGTCAATTGCTGCGAGATCGATTTCATTTTTTCATGATTTTTTAAATCGATATCGAGCTTTCTATCCATGGTATGTACGAGCGGTAACAAACTACCTTCAATAGTATCTGCCAATACGCTGAGCACCTGACTAATGCCTGGCACCGGTTCGTTAACTACCTTAATATCAGGCTGACGCGCCATCACCTTCGCCATGTTTTGCAGGCTACGAGGATCGATGGCGAGCTGCTTCGGCAATGCTTCAATCAGTTTCATCAGATCTGCCGAACTTTCTTCGACATTGGCAGAATCTGTAGCCGTATCAGTGCTGGCTTGCAGCACTTGAACATCCGCCAATTGACGCACACCATTGACCAAATCAACCAACTGGGCAACCACCTTATTGCCAACATCGGTATCATCACCACCCATGGCGATATTGCGTTGAAAATCACGCTTGATCGCTTGCCATCGCGCACTGCCTTCATCCGAAAGCGTACCTCGCAACTCAGCAAGCTTTAACAAGTTCGATTCTGCGCCCTTAGTGAGCAGCTGGGATTCACCTTGGTAATGATCATCAATCATCTGCTGGAGTTCAGCATCGGTCATAACGGATGTAATCTTCTCCGTCATTTTATTCATGTTACGGTAACTGCCCTGCAACTTGAACGATGGTTCGGTGCGGTATTTGTCATCTTGAGCCGCCGACGCGATGTATGCTTGGTTAATCTTGAGCACAATATCTTGCACAATAAACATCTTTCGCAGCACATCTGTTATTTCGTTTAATTCGGCGCCACTGTATGCATGCGACAAATCGGTACTGGCTACCTCACGCCCTTTCGCCATATCGACCAGTCGATATACATCCTGCATTTCGCGCAGCGCTAACGGGGCCAGCACCGGGTTAGACGTTAAGCTATTTTCAACATAACTCAGCGCAAACGCCTCTTCAGTGCCACCCAAGATATCCCCAAGGTTATAAATATCTGCGCGGTTAGCGAGCATATCCGGAATCTTAAACACTTCGCCAGATTCCGTATAAGGGTTACCCGCCATCACAACGCAAAACTTACGTCCACGCATGTCATAGGTTTTGGTTTGGCCTCGCCATACACCATCAACCTTTCGGGTACCATCACACAATGAAATGAACTTCTGTAAAAACTCTGGGTTAGTATGCTGAATATCATCCAGATACAGCATGACATTATTGCCCATCTCTAAGGCCAGGTTGAGTTTCTCCAACTCTTGGCGAGAAGTTGCATCTGGTGCCTGTGCCGGATCAAGAGACACCACATGGTGGCCAAGCGACGGGCAGTTGATCTTCATGAAAATCAAACCAAGACGACTTGCCACGTACTCCATCAGGGTTGTTTTACCGTACCCTGGCGGTGAAATCATCATTAACAGCCCCATCAAATCGGAGCGTTTTTTCTCACCGACAGTACCCATCTGTTTCGCTAGGTTGTCACCAATCAGCGGCAAATAGGATTCATTAATCAGTCGATTTCGAACAAACGAACTCAACGGCCTGGCTTTAAAGGATTCTAGCGTTAATGAAGTGCGTTCATCATTGATCACTTGCGCTCTCAGCGACAAGTATCGGTGGTATCCAGGTATCGTAACGGTACGATGATGATAAATACGTTGCAGAAATTCGTCCACTGCCAAGTGCAGNTGCTGACCTTGAACACGCGGATGATCACCCAGCAAACCATTCACTGTTATTTCGACATCAACCTCAGTCTCGCGCAAGGGTAATTGCTGCGCGACTAACAGGTAAGCAACAGCTTCATCACAATAGCGGCTAGCCGCAACGATGATTGAATCCGACGTTTTAGCAGAGATCATTGCACTGACCCACGCCAGCGTGAGATCCCAAGCATGTTGAGGCTCTGCCTTAACGCGCGCCAACGCAGTTTCGAACTGTTTCCATTGAAGAGAATCTAAACTGCGCTTGAGCTCATCAACCAGTCGCCGAGCATACTGGCTCACAATAAAAGCCGGTTGTTCACGCGCCAGCTCGGCTGCCAGATACGATGCCGACTGTCGCATCAAGTTATCATCGCCATGCAATGTTGCATGCTCTGCGAATATCTTCATCGCCTGTTCGATGGTGTCGACCATCAATGCCACAGCATCCTGACTGCCGAAAGCTGCCTGCATGGCTGTTGCCGCCTGACAACGTGCTGGCCAGGTATCGACTTCAAGGTCAGAACCCGTTGATGCATAGGCCCAAAATACCTGCGCAAATGCGCGTGACGAAGGATCAAACCGCAATAAATCTGCATGATCCATTGCTGGCAACAACGCCTTGAGTATCAGGCTCGCGTCGTGGTCGTGAATACCTTTCTGATAGCCTTCTTTATAACGAGGTGCGGCATAATCGCGTACCAAGCCATCCAATATATCGTCATCCAATAAAGCGCGCTGGATTTGCGCCATGGTCAGATTATTAACGCCATTTTCAGCGTCATGAAGCATACTCGCCGCAAGATACTCTGCCCGATACACATCACCGGTTTCAGAAACAAACGCCAAATCCCAGTATTCATTTAGCGACAGAAGCTCGTTATTGGCAATCGGTTCGTAATAGTCAGTACCAACTAGATGCACACACAGGCCACCGTCCCGTGGAATGATCGTCAGATCTAATTCTTGCGTATTGACGCTAAATTTATGCCGCGGCCCCAACTTGATAACGTTGCCGCCATCCTCAAAAATATCGCTCTTATCGCGAAGCGAACGCAATGCCTGTTCACGAATTGCTGCGTAGCGCGAATCAAGAGCATCGGCTTTGACACTGGCATCCAGCGCACGTAGCTGATCTGACATCGCACGCGCTTTTTGCACGAGGCTGTCAGATGCAAAATAGGTATTCAGAGCATCGGCTTCAGTAAAGCTTTGCGAGCGCTTTTCAATCGATGCAAGAATCCGTTTAGCGGCATCAGCAACATGCTGGGCCTTACGTTGGCGTTCATCCAGCAGCTGCTGTTTATGCCCTTCCAGTGCCTCGTATATCTCTTCGCGCTTGTCCATGATGTCTGCAAGAAAGTCATCATGATCACTGAATTGGCTTTCGAGTTCTTCCAACTGAACTAACAGACGAGACAGTTGCTCGTCACACTTTTCAGGTGTAGTCGCTAAGCTCAAGGCGTTAGTAACACTCTGGCTCAGTAACTTGAATTGGGCGGCAAACTGCGCGCGCGATTCAGCACTGCCAAGCTCTTTCTGACGAATACGTGCTGCGGCTCTACCCTGATTCAACTTGGCGTAGATTGTCGAAATCGCATCAATAATACCGGTACGCAGGTTGGCATCATCAACCTGTAGGGTTGCCATCAGTTCAGACAACAGATCCAAACCCTCGGCCGTGGTATCCATAGCGTCCAACGGAGGCGTCAACTCAACAATGGTCGCGGCTTGCTTGATCTGCGCATCCAGTTCAGCAATACGTGACTCATATGCGATAAAAGCGGCATCCTGAGAAAGAAATTCGACAGTTTTTTGACTGAGATCAGCCTCTTGAGTCACCAGAGTATTATCCAGTACCTCAATGCTCGCGAGATCGATATAGCGATAATCACGTATAGTGGCAAGGTGGCCTCTATGTTTACGAATGGCTGCTAACGCTTTGACAAATTCTTCCGGCGATTCCCAATTGTCTGGCTGTATCGAACGAACAATATCCGCTTGAGTCGACTGGGCTTGCTGCATCGCGTCGGCCGACTGCCGGCGAATGCTCTCTACCTTTTCAAATTCGTCGACAACCAATTCGGCCGTATCGGTGATTTGACGAATAATCGCACTGAGCTTGGCAGTCTTTTCGCTATCTAACCAATAATGCACATCAAACAATTTTCGGGCTTGGCTATTGAGTAATTCGTATCGGTTCAGCGATACATCACCGGCACGAATCATGCGCGTAACACTGTAAAAATCTGAAATACCGCGCACCAATGCCGCGTTACCGATCGAGCCCCACCAGCTTTGATTAGACGGTGCCTGCGCAGCAAATTCAGCACTCTGATACGGCGTTTGCCAAACTTGCATCGGATGGATACGGGTGGGCTCATCTTCCGCGGTAAAAATAACCAGTGTGCCATCTTCAGCCAAGGCATAACCGTGTCCGAGAATGGGTGTCGATAGTTGCTTTTCAATTAAATTGTACGGAAACAACGCACAGGCGCCGGTTTCACGGTTATAGAAAACGTACAACACATCTTCACCATTGGGCGAACGAATCATACGTTTGAAATTAAATCCGTTCAGGTCTTCATCAAAACGCTTGAATTCACCGGTTTGGAGATAATAACCGCCGGGAAAGATCACGCCATGATCTTCTGGTAGCTGAATACAAGATTCACCTACTTGATCGCAACGGGTGACTTGCTGATTGATAGGGTTAAAAATGAAGTATCGTGACGCGGTTTCTCGATATGGCAAAATACGTAACAGAATCAAATCGCCCACCGACGCATAAGCGATATCGGCGTCGTCAAGCGATTGGGTTTTGTCATCAACAGGCTCTCGATAAATACCGAGCCCATCTTCGGTGTTGTCTTCAACCTTGATAGTCAGGTCACCGTTGATGGTTTCAACAAATACCTGATCTAGGATATTAATATGCGGGTGACGCCCGTGTACTGAATTGTCACGGGTTGTCTCGTGCCATTCAAAATCAAATGCAGGCGGCAGCTGTATATCCCGTTCACCACGGTTATCAATATACCTAACCGTTTCGCCATCTGCTGATACCTGCCAGCGAAACACCCGAATATCATCAACACGTTCGCCAATTTGAAAGCCCGCCAAGAGCTTACCGTCTTTGACCGTTAGCTGAACCAAGCGTGTGTGTTTGTAGTATCGATACAATTCGTCAAAATCACTAACGAAACTGGTATCAGCAAGAAACGATCCGGCGAGAGGAGATTGCTCAAGCGCATGTCCATTTTCGGAATCACTTAGCGTAAAGATCGAAAATACATCGTCAACACGGGTTTCTTTTTTCAGGCCAATAAAAACGTTGTAGCCAAATACGAGAAAACGGCCGACTTGAACGATATCTCGAGCGACACAGTTATTCTCAGTGCGCACGCGGACCCGCGCCTCAAGCGCCATCCCTGTCTGCCCAAACTCTTGCAAACGCGTGGCGTTAAGCTCGGCAGTTTGCTGTTCTAGCTGACTCGCCTGATCCAACAGGCGTTTACGTATGACTTCGTAGGCGCCGCCTTCAGCAACTGCGCTTTCTACCTGTGAAGCCTGGGAATCAGCAGCCCCGGCACTATTTGCTTGCGAGTCAATGTCAGCCATGGTCGACGTATTTGCATCCGATCAATGTGATAAGGCCGGCGACCGAACAGCCGCCGTATTACGTTGCACCGTTTAAGGTGGTCGTTACATTCATGTATCTTTAGTTAGCCGCTGCTTGCGCATTGGCTAAAGCAGATTAAGTAACAGACTCTTCATTTTTTGCTGCCGCAGAATCAGCAGACTTCCCATCGATAACCTTGTTCAAAAGCTTGGCGACAGAGTCGGCTTTTCCGTCAAATGTCTTGTCCATGACTTTCTCAAGAATGCTATTAACTGTGCTGCTCTTTTGTGAGAAGCCGTCAACAGCCTTACCAATCGACAGTGATTTGGCGAAGTTATCAAAGAAGTGCTCTTCTCCGCCCACGATATCTATGTTGGCTGCTTGCAATGCCGCCGCTAGCACCTCTGCGTTCTCTTTCGCGATTTCCTTGCCTGCTTCAATCGAGGCCATCGCTTCCTTCAGCGATGTTTCAAGGGTCATACGGAATTCTTCATGGTCGCGGGCTTGTGTGCTCATGCTGCCCATGGCTTCGAATTTATCAACAAGGCCATCTGCTTCAGCCTTAAACTGCTCACGGATCACGTCCGCTTCTGCAAGACCAATTTGACGATTTGCCTGTGCTTCTGCATCGCCTTTCGCTGCAATAACATCAGCCTCGGCTTTACCGGTGCCCAAATGTGCATCCGCTTCTGCATTACCCATCGCAATCACAACGTTAGCTTGAGCAACCCCCTCTTTCTCCAACGCAATCGCTTGCGCTTCTTGCACCTTCGCGTCTGCAAGCCCTGGAGCCGCACGTTCAGCCTGCTGACCTTCAGCCAACTTTTTCTTGGCATCCGCTTCTTTCGCTGCGGCTTCAAGCTGTGCTTGTGCCATGGTGGTTACTTCAATCGCTTCATGTTTCGCGGCAAGTTCTCGTGCTTCAGCTTGTTTCACCTGTTTAACTTTCAGCTCTTCTGCCTGAGCCTCGGCCTCCAACACTTGAACCTGCTTACGACGATCAGCTTCAGACACTTCACGTACTTCGTTAATGCGCTCTTCTTCGATAGCAACTGACTTATCAACAACAACACGCTCACGAATAACGTTAGCGATTTCTTTGCGCTCTACTTCTACCGCTTTTTCAGCTTCAATGGTTTGCAAATCAACTTCACGATTGCGCGCCACTTGTTCCAACTCTTGCGCACGAATCACTTTTTCTTCTTCGATAACAACCGCACGTCGACGATTTTGCTCAGCAACTTCAATTTCACGCTTCTGATTTTCACGCTGAACAGAAAGCTCCTGTTCCACAGCAATCTGTGTTTCTTCCGCCTTCTTACGCTCTTCTTCCTGAACCTTCTTAGTCTCGGCTTCTTCACGTGCGCGAATCGTTGCTATCTCACGTTCTTGTTTTGCCTTGGCGTCTTCTTCCTGGCGCTCCAGCGCTAACATTGATTCTGTGGTTTCAACGTTTTTCTTTTTGATCGCGAGTTCTTCATCACGCTCTAGGATATTTGTGCGTACGTTTTGTGTCGCCGTCAGTTCGGTGATCTTCTTGATACCTTCTGCATCTAGAATATTGGTTGGATCCAGCGCTTTCTTCGGGGTTTGCTCAAGATAGTCGATAGCGACGTCTTCCAACACGTAGCCATTCAAATCTTCGCCGATAACTTCGATAATTTTTTCGCGAAAGGCGATACGGTTTTCAAACAGCTCAACAAACTCAATTTGTTTACCGACCGTTTTTAGAGCTTCAGAAAATTTGGCCGAAAAAAGCTCATCAACCGCAGCTTTATCGGACGCTCGGGCAGCACCAATCGACTTGGCTACTCGCAACACATCTTCAGCAGTTTCGTTAACGCGTAAATAAAATGCAACAGTAATATCAGCACGCATATTGTCACGGCAAATCAAACCATCCGCGCCGCGCCGATCAACATCCAACGTAATCAGAGAGATACGCATAAACTCTTTTTTGTGGATGATCGGTAACACCATCGCGCCGGTAAAATGCACTTTGGGCACCGGCGACATGTCGTTAACAATCAACGCCGTACCTTGATCAACCTTGACGTAAAAGGATTTGAATAACGCAGCCAGCGCCATCAAAACTACAAAAACGATAACCACGCCCATAACGAGCGGACCAATCACAGACACATCAGCCATATTTCTACTCCAGAAGATCCTTCAACTTTATTTTTTGGTAATCAGAACCGGGTCTCTGTTCAATGAACCCAGCCAGTAATCTGATTGCATTCGTTACAAGACCCAACATTCTATAAATCCGATTTACGTCCGAAACTCTTTTTCAGAAATCACGCGATACAAGTTTTCAGCAGCTAAGTATTCAAGCAATACAACCCGATCACCTCGCTTAAATGTTTCATCGCCCATGGCTCGAACTCTAAGCAGCAGGTCTGCACCATTGTCATTAACCTGAACTTCGCCAAAGGCATGATCAACACGTGTACTGCGCACAACACCCGTTCGCCCGAGAACAATTTTTTCAGCGCTTTGTTCAACATGTTTAAAAAAACGCCGTAACGGCTTGATCACTTGCGCAGTCAACAATATCGAAATCACCAACGCAATCAATAAAACCGGCAGGCCTGCCAGATAGTGCATCCAGCCACTCGGCACATACGGAAACAAAAAGTGCACTGCATAGTAACTGACCAGCCAGCCAAAAAGTGCAATAAAAGTCACAATTACCGTAAACGGTAAACCGTTAAGGCCAAATCGCATGAGTATCCCGGCAAGTGCATCAGGTGAGGTTAAGTGGTCGTTTTCCGAATTAATATCGAAATCACTGTCTGGCAGGTCGATATCCAATGCATCAATGTCGATAAAACCTAACACAGCAACAAGCCAAAACAGCACACAAAGGATCAGGACAAAACTAAAAAGTACTGTCGGAAATGACGAAATATTTTGGTAAAACGGATCCATGCTTTCATGCAGAAAAATCGCAAACATCAACACCTCCCCTAGTCCATTCATTTGAATTAGTAGCGGATTTATCTTACCGCAACAGCCTCCGGGAACAAGCGAATAATTCCGATATCACATGTCACAGTTATTGATAATGACGTCAATGCCAGAACTTTCGTAAAGCGCTGGTTTGGAGGCATCACTCAACCTGTACTTGCGGGAAGCAGAATTTACCTGTGCGGGCATTGACTGCACACGGTTAAAACCGGATCAGCCATAGCGTTATGGTGTCTACAGGCATATATTGAAGCATGCTTGACTTAGCTTCGCAGTTAATACGCGAACGAACGGTAAAAGCAGACGCTAGAAAGGAACGCGGTGATGAAAAAAATTCAAAACGAAAAAGAACTCGTCCGCAAAGCCATTGATCTCGGGGTAACCTATGCCGAGAAACGCGGGGCGGCTATTTTTGAACCTACAGACTCTGCTAACGAAAAGGTTGAGTATATATACCGGTTACTCGTGCATGACAAAGTAATTCAGCCATTGCCTGAAGTACACGTTTCTCAAGTTTCCATGCGCCACAAATTAGCGATTTGGGCGTCAAAAGCTAACTAATCACAATCATCCGGCCTTATTCAAGGCCGGCTTTTCTCTCTCAGCAGCCAGCGACTATCGTCAAACAGCTAATTTACCTGCTTTTTATCCGGTTGATCGTCGAGCGTTATACGTCGGTCAATATCACGCAGTGAACGTAAAAATAGNCCGAGACCGCCAAACCCCAGCACCAAAATCATGATCAGATCGAATGCACTCATACCGACCATACTGAATCGAATCGAGCTAATTACACCCGCCACCAGTGCAGCAACAGAGCCCAAGGATAAGATCCAACCAAACGGGTTTCGGCTATTATAAAACACCATGGCAATACCGATGATAAACGGAAACATCACCATGCCACTGGTAACGCCATAACCACCGTAGCTATAAAGCCGATAACCAAATCCAAAACTGGATCGCACAACGATGGAATTCAACAGCAGATAGCCGCCTGCTACCAGCATAAACAAGCCAATAAAGAACTGGCCAATACCACCTGATGTTCCGCCTGCACCTCGCATGCGCTTTGCCCCCATCGTTTTTGGCGCACCGATGTATCGATAGCTCAGTGGGCCTTCAAATGAATTATTACAGCGACCAAAGATAATCCATCAACCGCTTCAGGATAAATAGTCAACTGTGTTGAACCATCCTGCGTGACTTCGAGCGCATAAGCAAGATCTGTATCTAACGGCTCCCAACTGACGTGATCAATCATCGATTTGGGAGGCAATTCGCCTATCGAGTATGCTTGATCAATCAAATCGACCGTAAATTGATGGCCTGCCGACAACTGGGTTTGCACAATCCCCTGCTCCGGCTGCAATAAATAGGCAGGTATAATCCATTGCTCGGGCTGTTTTTCGATACCGATGGTGTCGCTATTTATACGAATCCATTGCACCGATTGCAGGACTGGAGTCACCCAGAATTCCACGGCGCGATAATCGTTGTTGAACGCTGTCATAGCCAGCATCTCTCGACCGCTCTTCCAGCAAGGTTCTTGACGCCCAGCCGGAAAACAAAAATTCACTAAATCGGGCTGACGACGATAAACATAAGCACCATCGCCAAACTGATGCCCGGCGTACAAAATGCCACTCGTATCCGGCTCTGCATGACGAATGACGCTGTCGTTCAGGCCTAACATATCAACCGCTGGATAACCGGTAAAATACGGTAGAGAGCCCGCCGCATCGACAGCAATTAACGGTTTTTTATCCGGCCAACCCTGATGCATCATATTCGCAATCGGTGCCCCATTCCAAACCCACATGTGCCCTCGGGCAAAACCGGTTGCGGGGTTAAACCACTGTAATACTGCGTAAAACACAATCCAGCCGCCAACACGAATTAGCCCAGGCTGTCGGTATCGACTGGCAAAAAATAGGTGCACCATCGGGAAACCAATGCACATAACCACCAAAGGCACCGTGAAGTGTCTGAACGCAGCAAAAATGTCACCACCGATAAAAACCAGATAAGCAGACCATACCAACACCACACACAGTACGATCAACGCGAGAGCACGATAACGATCAGAAGCGTAACCGCTTCGAACCGCGCGTAACGAAAACCAAGCGAAAGGCCCAAGAAACAAAAACCCGGTCACGACATAGACCAAGCCGATCGCATGTGTCGCGAGCGTTGGGTTTACCTTAATCAGCGCTGGGTTAGCAACCCACAACCCATACACATCCAGACGATAGAGCAATTGGCCAATAACAAATACCAAGGGAAATAGCGCCAGTAACCAACACGTCAGTACCGAACGAAGATTAATGCCTTGAGCCCAAATAACCGCCAACGCAAGACACAAACACACGAGAGGGCTATCCGGTCGCGATAAGCAGAAAACACCCAGTAACAATGACGCTAACCATAAGCGCGTGTCCGCCAACGAGCTATCTTCGCTCATCAGCCAGTCTGCCAGCAGCACGACAGACCAAGACAACGATGCGGCAACAATCGGCTGCTCCAAGCCGCCAATCAGCCATACGCCGGTCGTGGCACTGAGCGCATAGCCATATTGTGCAATTTCGAGAAAACGAAAATCGGAACGGTTCAGCCGTCGATGCCAAAACCAGAAAACAGCGCCCAATACTGCGATCATAAAAATGCCCCCCAATAGGCGAGCAGCAAGTATCAGATCAACCCCCAAGTAACCGACGCCTGCAACCAAAACGACCCAACTCAGGTTTGAATAACCCTCAACATATTCGCCCGAATTCCACACCAACCCCTCCCCCTCCAACAAGTGCTGGCTATACCGAAGAGAAATCAGTGCATCATCACAAAAGAAGGGAAAAAACGTCAGCGCAAAAAGAACACAGACAAGTGACGGAAATATAAACCCACGAAGGAATCGCTGAGCCGGGGTGGAGGGACCTACATAACCCATTGAAACTACAACACATGATGAATAAGGCGCTGCAGTTTAATGAGAACTGTGTCACATAACAATGGCAGATGTAAAAGGTGCTAATCGCCACCGGCCATATCAGAAACCAAGAAGTTTCTTACTGGTTGCGATCGAGCAAATTTTGCAATGTGTCGGCCGCTTCGACTTCTAAGTGGCCCTCTGATGCGTCATAGGCCTCAGACAAAGTATCCAGCTTTGTCTTAAACGGTGATTCTGAAAAATCTCCCTCCAAAAAAGCCACGTACTCGTCATGATGACTAACACAATAATTAAGTACGACATCCAAATGGCTATTTGTATTCTCGGCGCCAATGGCAGTCAACACATCAACCATTTCGGGTAGATACACGCCATTGGCATTGTAAACAAACTTTGCGAAGCCGCCGCTTTCTACATCTGTGTAAAAAATACTCGCCAGAATCAGACGCGTACCATCCGATTCGGTCTCTTTGACCATCGCAGCGGTTAATCCAGCTTCTCTGGCGGCTGCACACTTTTGCACTAGAGCAATTCCAATATCCACCCTAAGGCTCCTCATACTCGTTAAAAATACTGTGGCGACGATGGTAAATGAGTGGCCGCTACATGTCATTAAAGGCTTTCCGACAAATGAACACGTTCTGACAGGATAAAACCCAAATTCGTGCATAGACTTACTAGCACTTAAAAATCTCTGGTTGAACCCACAAGGAAGCTGTCGCCAGATTCATCCATGCAGTCTTGTAATTCAGGGAAGAAGCAAACATGTCGCAGCGACTATCCTACTATCTGGCGGGCATTGGTCTGTCACTTGCAACCAGCACCGTACTTGCAAATGATCATACGCATTTCAATTATTTCGGTAATCTCTCGCTAAAAAGCGGTTATGCAACCAGTCATACTGAAGTCACCAACATTGACGGCGGTGCCACCGGCGCCATTGAACCGGTTCGAGATGGTTATAACGTCGAGGCATCCCTAGCCTTCAGCCTTCCTCAAATGGTCAACACCAAACCCTACATTGACTATCAATGGATTGGCCATTCAAACCGACACACCAATAGCGTCAGCGTCGGTCTAAAACAGTATTTTGATGTAATTCCTAAACACTTTAGCGTTTTTGGTGGTTTTGGCATCGGCTACTACCAACTTGATTGGGATTCTGCTCCGGCGAACGCCGTCAGAACCGGTAGCCAGAAAAGCAAAAGTGTCGGAGGGTCGTTTCAGGCAGGTATGGACTGGTTCATGATCCACAACCTGTCACTCAACTTTACCGTACGGGTTGATGTGACCAATCATCAAACTGTATTGGAAAGCGCCGGCGGCAGCACAATATTCAACCAAGACAATACACTCTCAACAATGTTCGGCTTGTCGTGGTGGTTCGATCGTAAAGAGAGCCCGATCAAGGTTTACAACTTTGATAAAAACAAACAGACGTCCACTCACCGTTCATCAGGGGGAAGGCTAACGTCTGCAGACCACGCCTCCCAGCAATATAACTAAGGGAGCAGGGTCATGAGAGCACTATTTCTGAGCCTTTTTGCAAGTTTATTCCTCTATGCTTGCAGCGATGATGATTCATCCAGCTATATCGTTGATGACGGCAGCACGCTTGCCATCGTTAACTCCAGCGAACAGTTAAATATAAACACCACCACACAACTTGAGGCTGTACTCACTGAAAAAGATGGCAGACAATCTGACATCTCCAGCCAAGTTAACTGGTCTACTTCAAATGCCTCCATTGCGACAGTCAATCAATCCGGGTTAGTTACGGCAATCGCCGAGGGGCCTGTTACCATTTCTGTTAGCTACCGCGGGTTAAAAGCATCAACGTCAATCTCGGTCACCGACCTGGCAACGATATCTCTATCAACCAATGCACCGCGACCGACGTTACTCGAAGGTCTGTTTCGCCAGGTTGAATCCACAGCAGTTTTCGAAGATGGCTCGACAGAATTAGTCACGAAAGACGCTCAGTGGACCAGCGACAACGAATCCATTGCGACGGTCACTAACGGTCGCATCTTTGGCGTAAACTCCGGAAGAACAATTATCCGCGCAGTATTTGACGGCACAGAAGCGCAAGTGCGCGTAGAAATCGCTGGGCCGAACCAAATGGTCGACGCATCGCTATCCATTTCGCCAAACGTTCTGAACTTGCCAATTAATGGAGACACCGAGCTAACCGCCTTTCTGGTTCTATCAAGCGGCGAAGTCGTCAACGTAACTAACTCGGTCACTTGGGTTAGCAGCAACACAAGCTCTATCACTGTTGGTGACGAAGCAACCAACAAAGGACGCGCTCGGGCAGTCGGTACTGGGTTTTCAGACATATTTGCAGTCATCCAGGCAGGTACTCAAACCTTTTCGGCAGAAACCAAAATCAATGCGATTGAGACTGACCTAATCGATGTTGAAATCGTGCCTGCCAATCCGATTATTCACCCGAATGCATTGATTGATTTATCCGCAATTGCTTACTATGCCGATGGCACATCGCTGAATATCACCCGCTTTTCAAATTGGACGAGTGCATCAGCCGACGTCGCTACCGTCGCAGCCAACGGGCGAAATGCAGGCCGCGTAGCCGGTTTGACCGAAGGTGAAACGACGATCCGTGCCGTTTACGAAGGGATGACTGGTGACACAGCATTGACCGTCGACGACATTACCGCTGAATCACTCCAGATCAACCCATCAGATATTACTATTCCGGATGGTTTAAATTTCCAATACCGGCTAACAGCCCAGTTTTCTGACGGCAGTTTCCGCGATGTTACCGAGCAAGCAACATGGCTCTCAGTCAACCCTAGCATTGCTAACATCGGTGTCGGCAACTTCAATCCTGGTCTGCTAACTGCAGTTGAACCTGGCACAACGGAAATTCAGGCACGCTTTAGCAACCTCACGATTAACTCACCGGTCACAGTAACTGACGCTGCGGTATCACGACTAACTGTTCAGCCCAATACCGCATCTGTTGCCAGAGGCACTCAGGCACAACTGACTGCAACCGCCTACTTTACTGACAATTCTCAAATGGATGTCACAAACCAAGCAGGCTGGACATCGTCTGATCCCGACATCGTAAAAGTCGAAACCGCTGGCGATCAAACCGGTCTCGTAACCGGACTGGAACTTGGCTCTGTAGAAATCACAGTCGCTTACGGCAATCAATTTGATCGTGCAGATGTCACCGTAACCGATGCGACCATCGTCAGCATGCAACTCAGCCCGGTTGATCCATCATTACCGCTGGGCGTGGTTGAACAATTCCGTGCAGTCGGTGGTTTCTCAGATGGCACAGCAAGGGATGTCACCGCCGTCGCAGAGTGGCAATCGAGCGCCAATGCCATCGTTCAAATTGTTCACGATGGCATTGGCGCCGGACGTGCCGAAGCCAAAGCCGAGGGCCAAGCAACGATTAGCGTTGCCTATATGGGATTGAATGAAGAAACCTCTGCAACTGTCATTGCGCCAGTCGTTGATCGAATCATCATTGAACCCTTAGAGCTGTCTATTGCTAATGGTTTGAGCACCCGCTTTACAGCAACCGCCTATTACACTGACGGTACCAGCAGAAGCATTACTGATAGCGCTACTTGGTCATCTAGCGATAGCGATGTTATGTCTATTGAATCCGGCGGTAACAATCCAGGCCGAGCACAAGCCCGTTCTGTCGGTACGACTGTCATTTCTGCAACTTTCGCAGGCATAACACAATCATCGAATGCCACCGTCACTGATGCGTTTGTTACGTCGCTAGCCTTAACACCGAAGAATATTTCCATGCCGTCAGGCACTCGGCGCACTTTTCGTGCAATGGCCAGCTTCTCGGACAACACTAGCCGTGATGTGACCCGCCAAGCTGATTGGAGTAGCAGCAATTCAGATGCTCTGACTGTTGTTCAGGAAGGTCCCTTCGCTGGTAATGCGAATGCCCATAATGCAGGTACAGCCGAGCTTACGGTTAACTTCGGCGGTCATACCGATGCCACAACAATAACTGTGATCAATGCAGTGATTGAACGCATAGACATCGGTCCACTGGCACCGACAGCACCGCGTGGTGAAACGGTTCAACTGTTTGTCGTCGCCCTCTATACCAATGGTATGCTTGCCGACATCACCAACCAAGCCCTGTGGTCCAGTAGCGATAACAACATCATGCAAGTCGAGTCTCTCGGCCCGCGCGCTGGTACAGCCTACGCACGCAATGTTGGAGCAGCACAAATCACGGCAAGCTATGGTGGCTTTACGAACACAGTCACTGCAACAGTCACTGACGCCATACTGACGCAGCTGGTCATCGAGCCTGCAGATGCCTTAGTCGGTATTGGCTTGACCAAGCAATACAAAGCGACTGCGATTTACAGCGATAATCGTTCTGTGAACGTGACCAAACGCGTCGGCTGGCAAGTCGCCAGCAACAGCCGTGCAACGATTACCAGTACCGGGCTCCTAAACGGGTTATCAGCGGGTAACACTCGTGTGCTTGCTACCTATAAAGATCAGTCAGCGTCAGTTGATGTTAGACTCGTCAGCGGCACATTAATCGACTTGAGTATCGAGCCAGATACCTCAACACTGCCTATCAAGGGAGTCCGCGTACTTAAAGCATTCGGGCTGTATCAGGCAGGCACAGAGACATTCAGCGTCGATGTTAGTGAACAGGTATCCTGGCGATCAGCCAATGCCACAATTGCTACCGTTGAAAATAACCCAAGCCCAGGTCGTGTAACTGCAGAAAGCGCAGGCAGTGTCGTTATCACCGCTCGCTTGATGGGCCAGACTGCTGCTGCTGGCATTACAGTAAGTGAAGCCGTGCTCCAATCAATAACAATCGATCCTCAACAAGCCTCGATTCCTATTGGAGCTACACAGCGCTTTACTGCAACCGGTCACTATGATGACGGCAGCGCACAAAACCTCTCCGGATTAGTCGCATGGCGTTCGACGCAAGACGATGTCGCAGCGATTAACCCCGCCGGCGTGGCTACCGGATTAACACAAGGCACAACAAGCATCCGTGCAACCTATCAGGGTGTGAATGCATCAACCTCTTTGGCTGTATCATCGGTCGCATTGCAAAGCATTCGAGTAACTCCCCGAAACCTCAGCTTACCGGTTGGGGAAACGCTGAATTTGTTTGCAATCGCAACCTACAGCGACAACACAACCAAAGACATCACTGACAAGGCCACATGGGTCGCACTGACGCCAGATCAAGTGCACGTTAGCAATAGCAGCAATAACAAAGGCAAATTAACTGCCATTGCACGCGGTGCAGGTCAGATTCGCATAGCTTGGAAGGACAAAGTCCGCACCGCAGACTTTACAGTCACTCCAGCGGTAATCGAAGAGATTTCCGTGGAACCCTTCCAGCAGGATATCGCCGCTGGGTTGAAACTCCAGATGCGCGCATTTGCACGCTATTCGGATGGCCGCTCGGTTGATATCACGCAGTCTTCAACATGGCAATCAGATGATAAATCCGTTGCAAAAGTATCTTCCAAAGGGCGTTTGTCCGCGAAAAGCCAGGGGAATGCGGCGATCACCGCACGCTACCGCGGCGAATTAGCAACATCGGCTATTACTGTCACGGCTGCTGTACCTGTTGAACTGAGTATTACACCGTTCAACAAAACTTATATTGTTGGCCAAAGCCAACAACTACGAGCCATTGTTCGCTTAAGCGATAACAGCCGTGTTGATATGACCGAAGACGCCACGTGGATGAGTGATAACCCAACAATTTTGGCGGTACAAGCCACTGGCAGCAATGCAGGGTTCGCCAACGCCTACAGTGCAGGAATAGCCAATGTAACTGCCCGATTCAACAGTCTACTGGCCAGTTCGCCCTACCAGGTCAACAACGTTGCTCTCACCGGCGTCACGCTGAGCCCTCAGACAGACTCCGTGCCTCAAGGGTTAAAGATCCAATATACCGCTACAGCAACCTATGCTGACAGCTCAACGATGGATGTCACTGATCAGGCGGATTGGGATTCTCTCAACAGCAATGTTGCAACAATCGACCAAGATGGATTGGCGACTAGTAGCCAGCCCGGCCAGGTAACCATGCAGGTGCGCTATAAAGGGTTCACTGACACTGGCTCCTTAACCGTGACCAATGCTGTCGTCAACGGGCTACGTATCGCCCCCGCAGACAATACATTGAACCCCGGAGCAATCAGACGTTACAAAGCCTATGCCGAATTGAGCAACGGCGGAGAATACGAGGTAACCAAAGACGTATTCTGGAAATCATCTGACAAGACAGTGGCGACTATCAGTAACGTGACTTTCTTCCAAGGTTTGCTTATTGCGAAAAGCACGGGCGATACGGTTATCAGTGCAACCTTTAACTACCAGGGAAGCCCATTCTCAGCACAAACAAACCTCACGGTTAATTCCAGCGGATTGATCAGCATAGCGGTAACAGGAAATTCATCACTGGGTGTTGGAGACAACGCTCAGTTAACGGCTACAGCCACCTTCCTGAATGCTGTCACACTGGATGTTACTGCGTTTTGTAGTTGGTCATCCAACAACGCAGGAATTGCGACGGTCACCAATGGTATTTTCAACCACGGAAAAGTCCATGGTGTGGCGGCAGGTTCTGCAGACATCAAAGCTGTTTACTTGGGAATCAGTGGTGAGCTGAACGTCACTGTCTCGAACTAACTCACTCACCTTTTAACAAAGTAGGAAACCGGCAGGTCGATATCGGCCTGCCAATCAGGATGCATCAACAACACAAGGGATTATTTCATGAAAAAGCTAATAGCTGCACACGTAGCAGTAATCGCCTACTCTCTTGCCCCGAATGCGATAGCGCAGTCTGCAAACGATGACGGTGTGATGCCCGTGTCGGGGGTCTACTTAGGCGCTACAGTAGGCCGGTCAACCGCCGACGCTAACGTTTTTGGCTCGAGCATCGCATTAGACGTTTTCGATGAGATTTTTAACTTCAGTGGCAGTGTATTTCTCGGCTATCGAATTTACCCTTGGGTGTCTGTAGAAGCTGGTTACAATAGTTATGTGAATTCCGATACAGGTATCGGCCGTGAAACAGCGAGTTTTACATTAGATAGCTGGTCATTAACGGCTAAATTTTCGTACCCTGTTACTCCCTGGTTTTCACCTTACTTTCGTATCGGGCCTGATTGGGTAAGACAGAAATCAATTTACAATGGAGGTGGTACTCCACGTGACGATTTGTATTCAAACGAAAGAAGCTTTGTACTGCAAACCGGACTCGGCACCGATTTTATACTGGCAAGACGCTATACAATATCACTGAATTGGAAGCGTGATGTCGGTAACGGAAAAATCGAAGGTTTCAGCGACTTCAACTTGGGCTTTTCGTATACATTCTGAATTCTGCTCCTCTCTCCCTTCTATTTTTCGAAACGATAAACATGATCACTGGCCTGTCAGGCGAGTGATCATGTTCATTCATTTAACACCCGGAGTACGTCTATCTTTCTCCATTTCGATCAACGACGCCGAGATACACTCACCAGATTACTCGCCAACATAAACAACCCGCCAATCACCAAAGAAATCTCAGGCCGCTCTGCGAAAAACACCACCCCCACCACCATGATGGTCGGTAGACGCATAAAATCCATCGTAACCACAGTGGTTACGGAAGCGCATTGCATGGCTTTAGTCATACAAAAGTGTGCCGACAATGCGGTCAACGCAATTATCAATATCCACAGTAACTGAATTTGGTCAGGCCAGACCCAATCAAACACGCTAAGCACCAAGCCCATAGGGGCTTGAATCAGGCACATGTAAAACAGCACAGTCATCGGCGAGTCATAAGCAGATAGCGCTTTTGTCGCAGAATGCGATACGGCATAACAAAATGCTGCAGCCAACACGATCAACGCAGCCGGTTGTACGATTTGAAGCCCGGGCTGCACGATAATCAAAACGCCGATCAATCCTAGAACAATAGCGAAGCGTTTTTTGGCAGAGATTGTCTCACCAAGAAATGTACTGGCAATAAGCGCCGTCCAAACCGGCACAGTGAATTCCAGTGCAAAAACCTCGGCTAAAGGAAGAAATCCAAATCCCAAAAACCAGCCATATTGGCCGGCATAATGAAAGATGTTACGAAAAACCTGCAATCGCATATTTTCGGTTTTAAACGCGCTCCGACGACCCGAGTAAAACAGCGCGAGAGAAACAATCAACAACCCCATCACAGATCTGATAAACAGTATCTCTGCCGTGGGGATAATGCCGCTCAGCACTTTCCCACCAGATGCCAAGGCACAAAACGACGCGATAGCACCTGCCATCCACAAGATTACCGTTAGAGAAGGAGATTGAGATTCAACGTGATTCATGACACTTTCTGAACTGAGCGTGGCCGAGTGTAGCAAACGAAGAGCCGGCAGAATGCCGGTTTATCTAGCACCAGGCAAGTGTTTGAAGGTTATCTTAACCAACCTATACATCACTATTCGACCAAAGGATCTTGGATTGCTCACCTGATAGTGATCTGAAAAACGGTAGCCCACAGAGGCACACCAAAATCAAAACGAGCGAACAGCGAAATAACGGTTTATTAATGTCATTTTAAAACGGATCTACGTATAGTCCTGACGAAAATTCAGCAATAGTCTCTATAGGTAACCATGAAAAAAAGGATCATCATTGCCGGCTTTGGGGATACCGGCTTACTGGTAGCTGTCCATTTAAAAAAGCACTACGACATTATCGGTATTTCAGCAAAGCCCTGCCTGGTCAGTGGCCAAGAGCTTGGCACCCGCCTGACACAGCCTGAAACCTGGAAACAGAATTATTTAATGCGGTTCGGTCGATATCGCCACTTAGACGGGGTTAAAACCTTACATGGCACCATTGAAACCGTCGATGCACATACACAAGCCGTAACGGTAAAACTGGTCGATGGGTCCACTGTTGTAGAAACCTACGACATACTCGTGATTGCCTCAGGCGTAACAAATGGCTTCTGGCGTAACAACCGTTTACAGAGCCTAGATGACATTGAAAGCGGTCTCACACAAGCAGCCTCACAACTTTCTAATGCCGATAAAGTGGCTATCATTGGCGGCGGTGCAACTGGTGTCAGTGTTGCCTCCAATCTAAAAGAACTGCACCCAGGCAAGCGAGTTCACTTGTTTTACAGCCAGTCACACCCACTACCCGGCTACCACCCCCGCGTACGCAACCGTATCGAACAACGCTTAAAAACCCAAGGGGTTCAGTTACACCCTTATCACCGCGCTGAAATACCCGATGGATTTGCGTGTGAAGATTTTACTGACTCACCGCTGGAGTGGAGCTCAGGTCAACCGACCTTTCACGCAGACTTAACCTTATGGGCTGTGGGTAAACTAACTCCGAATAGCGATTTTGTGCCACAAGATATGCTTAACGAAAAGGGTTTTGTTAACGCAGACGAATATCTCCGAGTACCCGGGTACGAAAACGTTTTTACTGTCGGGGATATTGCAGCCAGCGACCCTAACCGAAGCTCTGCGCGAAACGCGGGTTTCATGACCGTTGCGCACAACATAACGGCAGTACTGGAAGGCAAGCCCAAAACCATGAAGCGCTTCAAAGCAACACGTTTTCGGTGGGGCTCCATTCTTGGTGTGCAGAAAGAAGGGATGCGGGTATTTACTCCACAAGGTTTCAGCGTAAGAGTACCGCGCTCTATCGTGAAAACGGTATTGTTTCCGTTCTTTGTACGCCGAGTTATCTATCGAGGCGTCAAAGCAGGCACGTGATCCACTGCATTTTTCTCATCTCTGTGGCATGCAACAGCGCTTATAACGCTTCCCACTACCACAGGGGCAAGGCGCTTTAGCGCGCGGCCTCACTTCAACCTTAATCGCTGCAGTGTCTTGCCGGTAAATCGTGTTTAACGCCTGGTAGAGCTTGGGGTGTTTGCGTTTAAGCATCGCCGGGCGTTCAAAAAAATACTCCGATGCAACACTAAAGAACTCCGCTTCGTTGGTTGCACCGTAATCACGGATGTTCGAGCGCTTGCGATGGATCTGTTTGATCTTATGCTGAATCAAAGCGACCCAAGGCAACGCATACGAATGCTCCATCAGGCACTCCGGTATGCCGTCGATTTTTCCATCTGCGCCATCAACAAGATGCACAAACTCGTGAATACCCACGTTCTGCTTATCTCGATCAATGATGAATCCTTGATGCAAGGCTGGTTTAGATAGCGCCATTTTTCCAAACATCGGCCCGGTTCCTACCATGCCAGTAATCGCCGAATCGCTCTGACCGCACTCGAAGTTGTCATTGAATGAAGCCGGCAATAGAATAACCCGCTTCAAATTCACATAGTGCCATCCGGGAAACTGCCAAACCGGGATAATGGCACTGGCCGCCACCAGTAGTTTGTCGTGATCATCAACAACGGTTGCCACCCCACCTTCAATTTGTGTCGTTTGCCAAAATAGGAGCACGCGCTGCTCAAAAGTACATCGGTCGGTGTCTGATAACGCGCGATAAAATGCGACAGTCTGGCTCAAATAGTCTGACCACGGTTTCTGCCATAGCGCACTGTGATCAGGCGTCGGTTGCGGCAGTAACCCGAGGTAACGACAAAAGCCAATAATCGGTGAAAACACAGCCCGAAACAAGTCCATCAAGTTGTGGGAGATACGCGCGGCAAGCATGTATTAATCGGCTCCCTTGATCGGACAAGCCGTAATAAGTTGATCTTTACGACGCGGCGTAATCTGTTCAAACAAACGATCGTACTCACTACGCACTAACTTCCAAACTCCATCAATTCGCTGGTATTGATCATGGTAGAGAGCACTGCCTTCGATCTGAATATCATGATCAAGACTGACAAAATAATCCGTCAGATACCAAGTACCTGTGGCGTGATCACCTTCCACGCTGATTTCTGGGTGATGACCGGTATGCATCCCAAATCGGCGTGTATTGAAGGATTCTTTCAAAAACGCTTCGATTTCATCCCACCCCTGCTTTTTGTGGTCATAACTCGGACTGCGATAATGAATAAAACAGTCATCGGCAAAGACGGTTTTCATACCAATAAAATCGGCCGTATCAAGACATCGGAAATAACGGGCTTTGAGTTGTTTAATCTGTTCTATCGATTCCAGATCCATCGCTTTTTATCCTTATTGTGATGATAATGTCAGCCTATTTGTCCAAGAAACGATCAAGCATTGCGTCCGGGTTAAATTCAGCATCTAACGCCGCAATAAATGAATACACTCCAAGTAACTTGCGGCTCAAAAACGCAAATTCCTTCGGAGGTACGGCAAAATATTTGCTCACGGCCGAGGTAGCGGCATGTTTGGCAGCGCGTTTGGGTAAACGGCTACTATGCCAACGGTATTCACCTGCGGCATTCACCTGCGATGGATCAGTGTCGCGACTTTGATGAACGAACGGCTCAACCAACAACAAACACAGCTCAGCAAAATCGTCATGAACGGCATCTGGATAATCTTCTTGCATAATACCCAAGGCAACGGCACCACGACGAATACGTTCATGATCCGATTGATAAGCGCCTAACAGCATATCTTTCACAGGTATTAGAAAGGCATCGTCATAACTGAGAACGGCGCCAAAATCGAGTAACACGATACGATCCTCACCGTTTTCATCAATCTGAACGCGATAGTTACCGAAATTGGGGTCTGTTTGCAGTTCGCCCCATTCAAATAACTCCTTAATAAATAAGCCCAAAAAAGCTTTCGCCAAACGATTTCGGCGTGCCTGAGGCAATTCCGCAACGGCAGGGTGGTTTACGGCATAGCCGGACTCATAACTTGATACGATCAATGTTTGCGACACATATTGATCGTAAATGGTCNGTACATGAAAGATTTCGTGATTCGCCAAACGCTCTGAAAACTTGTGCGTTAGGGCCGCTTCACGAAAATAATCCACTTCGTAAGCCAACAACTGACGCATTTCATCTAACCACTCATCAAACGGCTGACCCGCAGTGACTAGGTGGCTCATCTTCAGTAGCTGTGCCACAGCATTCAGATCAGAATCAATGGAGGTTGAAACACCGGGATACTGTATTTTAAGACAAACGTCATCACCGCTGGGCAGATGTATTGCCCGATGAACTTGTGCCAACGACGCAGCACCGATGGGATCGAGCTCAATATCAAAATGGCTATAGTCGTCTTTCAGCGCATTTCTTAACTGAGGTTCAATCGCCTCCCAAGCAAGTGCTGTTGTTTGTTCTTCGAGGGTACGCAAGGCATCAACAACTTCTTCAGGTAGAATATGCTCGCCATAGAGGGCCATTAACTGCCCAACTTTTACGACACTGCCCTTCAACTTACCGAGTTCATCGGCGAGGTATTGAGCTTGTTCCGAGAGAATTTCCTTATTGCGCGCTTGACGGGCTTGCGGTGACAACCACATAGAACCCATCATTTTGGTGGCAGCCCCTACCCCTGCGACCGTTCCAGCTCGCGCCATACTGAGTTGGCGTTGCCAACCTTTGGTTTTAATCTTGCTGAGAGTCTTTTTATCCGAATCTTTAGCCATGGAAGAAAATATCCATCCCGTCACGCTATGTGTGTGATTACTGTGCGCCCGTTAGTCTGCCAAATCAACCCTTTTGTAGGGGGCCTTCAGAACTTAAGCGCACGAATGGCTTTTGAAAAAACATCCAAGTTCTTTTTGAATACTTCTTCAGAAATATGCGGCCGATAGGCCAAGTCTCGATAGCATTCAAATACGTGTTTGAGATCAACACGATCAGGATACGCCTCTGTCACCCTCGCGGCAAAGTCCATTGGCCCTTCACCAACTTCTTTATCGAAACCCTCACGGCTGAGGCGCTTCAATAGCCGCTGATACTCACGCTCTACAGGCGGAAGCGGCGGTGGTAATTGGCGTAAATAGAGCACGATAAAAACAAGGCCGGTGACCGAAATAAAAACGCCCATCACAAACAACGCAATACGTTGGGGTGATACATCACCTAAGAGTTTCTTGAGCGTGTTTTTTTGTGTATCAGAATGAAAACTTAAAACCTGAGTAACCCAAAGATAATTAAGTTGTTCATAGCGCTGCTCAATCGCTAATAACCAAGACAATCCTTCGTAATGTCGTGAAGAGAACGGCGAACCTGATAGAAAACTCTCATCGCCACTTAAGGCTGCCTGACTACCATGTTCAATACGATCCGGCGCAACAAACCCAGTCGGATCCACACGCACCCAACCTTTGCCGTCAACCCATACTTCCGTCCAAGCATGGGCATCCATCTGGCGAACCGAAAGATAATTTTCATACGGATTTTTCTCGCCGCCTAAGTAGCCGGTCACAACCCTGGCCGGAATACCTGCAGCACGCATCAGCACAACGTAAGCACTCGCATAGTGCTCACAAAATCCGCGCTGCCCGTCAAACAGGAATTCATCGATCGAGTTTCTACCCAGCTCACCAGGGCTCAACGTATAAGTGAAGGTATTCTGACGGAAAAAACCTTCCACACGAGACATGTAATCTTCAACAGAACTACTTTGCTGAACTATCTGTTCGGCGAGAGCCAGCGCTCGAGGGTTAAATCCTTCAGGGACAAACAGGTTTTCCCGATGGTGATAGCGATAGATTTCAGTACCGAGCTGCGCTCCTGGCAGCCATTCATACCGTAAAGACTTCTTTTGAAAAATTGGCTCAAGTGAACGTAGGGTGAAGTCCCGTTGGAAATGCACTTTCGTATCTATCGATATTGTGCCTGGCAGGGTAAACAGCCACTTCTCCTGATGTGGTTCCATCACGATGCGATAACCTTGTGGCAATGCGGCATCCGGCTTAACAATGTCGTCCAACGGAGGTTGAGGAAGACCAATTTCATCTAGTGGGTGCCAAGTTTTTCCATCAAACCGGCTCAATACAATAGCGCGCCAATAACGCTCTCGCATCGCAGGTGCCTCTCCATCAAATTCAACCCTAAAGGCCAAGCGATCTGATTGCGCTAATTGACTGATATTACCCGGTGACATGCTATCGCTGATACCCGTGACTCCGCCATTCTTTCCCTGTATTGGAACAGACCAAAATGGATCTAGCCGTGGAAACACCATAAAGCCGACAACCATAATCGGCACTGATACCGCCAAGGCCTTTGCCGAAAAAACTAACGGAAAGTGCCAGTCGCCTGTATCTTTATCAACATGCAAAGTAACCAAACAAGTTGTTACTAACAGCAAGGAAATTATCAAATAAGCACCGGCTAACATGGACTGATCCATCAACAGCCAGGTTACAATCACAAAGTACCCGAGATAGATAACAACCAGTACATCCCGCCGCGTGCGCATTTCGATGAACTTCAATAAAAACGCAACCAACAGCACGGCGACACTGGTATCCAGGCTGAAATAGCCGAACCCCTGTGCAGCAACCGCTGCTACACCAAACACGATTAACGTCGCTTTCACCCATGTTGATGGGTGCGACCAACGCGCGCGGTAAATCATAATGCGCCAACCACTGGCAATCAGCCAAACCGGCACAACCAATGTCGGGTAACGAATCAAATGAGGCAGTAACAAAAACGTCTGGGCGATGAGTAACCAGACAAAAGTACGCCGGGGAACCTGAAATTTCTGATCAGCCATTGGCATCCCCTTCAGGCTGCGTCAAATCTGCAGATTGAAACAGGGCCAACGCTTTTAGCAATTCATTACGGTGCCGCTCTCCGCTATTAGGCTGAACAGTCGTACCTGGCAAGCGCAAACCGTAAGGGGTATCAGAACGTTCAAGCGTTAAAACCCAGCCGCACAGCAAAGACAGTTTTTCTTCGGTACCGACCGCTGGCAATGCATACCAATCAACCCATGCCCGCGCGTCACGCTGATCGTGCATAACGCGTGTCATCAAATGGCCACCTCGCGCAAAACCACGCCAGTTAACCTGCTTCAACGAATCACCGGGGTGATATTCCTTAAAACCGTAAAAATCGTCATTACCAGAACGCTGGCTATCGCCGTCTCTGTCACCTTCAACGGCGGTCGTTGGGAAGCTGCTAAGGTATTTGGGTTTCGGATATACCAAAACCTGCCAATCGAGCTGTACCCATGACCAACACTGAATAAACCCAAAGGGAAAGACACTGTACAAGCGAAACCTCGGTGGCTGAAACCATCCGCGTTGATAAGTTTGGCAAAATAGCTTTACTGCTTCAGGCTCTAACGAATCAACGTCAGTCGTTTGTAACGGAAGATAGCCAAGGTGAATCTGATGATGGCGCGATTTACCATGAGTCGACATCAGCAAATTCAGCTGGGCATTGTCACCAGCAAAAACCGGAGCAGCTCCCGCAGCAGTGAGACACAAACCGGAGACATTAAAAAATGTCAGAAGTATGCTGCTGACCAACAAGCTTAATAAGAAAAAACTCAACAGATACGCCAAGTTATTCTGGAAATTTATCCCCGCAATGATCAGCCCAATAACCAACACCAGAAAAAAGAACCCCTGACGTGTTGGAAAGATAAACAGGCGTTTCTGATTGAGCTCCAGCGCGTGCTCTGTTGGCAAGCGACGGTCGAGCCATTGCTGATACTTTTGCTGAAAATAGGCTTTCATAACTGCCGTTACCGAAGCGCGTTCAGTTCGCAGGAACCTGACCGATCATTTGATCCAGCACTGCCGCCGCATCAGACGGAGAATCAGCAGCCAACTCTAGTCGGTGCAGAAATACAGGAACCAAGACGGCTTGAATATCCTCTGGCACCACATAATCCCGGTTATGCAAGAAGGCCCATGCCTTAGCGACTTGCAACAATGCCAAGCCACCACGCGGTGAAATACCATAAGCGAGACGAGGTTCATTCCGGGTATAAGCCAACAACCGCTGTATGTAATCCAATAAGGAATCAGATGCATGAACCACATCAACACGCTTCTGGATCGCCTGCAGCTGCTCTAACGTCAAAGTCGATTGCATATCGTGCAGTCGACTCAGACCAGCTTCTCCTTTCAACAATGCTCGCTCGGCATCAGCATGTGGATAACCCATAGTAATCCGAAGAAGAAAACGATCCAATTGCGATTCAGGTAGCGGGAAGGTGCCGAATTGCGCGGACGGGTTTTGGGTAGCAATCACAAAAAATGGAGATGGTAGCGGATGCGTTTCACCTTCAATAGATACTTGACGTTCCGCCATAGCTTCGAGTAACGCGCTCTGGGTTTTTGGCGTTGTCCGATTAATTTCATCGGCTAATAGCAGTTGGGTAAAAATCGGCCCAGGGTGAAAACGAAAAGAACTCGAGGCTTTCTCAAATACAGTGGCACCGAGTATATCGGCCGGCAACATGTCAGATGTAAATTGTACACGTGAGTAATCCAACCCCAACGCTTTTGCCAAGGCGGTTGCTAAGGTGGTTTTACCCATACCCGGCAAATCTTCAACCAGCAAATGCCCTTTAGCAAGCAAACACGCAAAAGACAGCTTTACCTGAGACGGTTTACCCTGAAGCACACTGGACACACTGGCGATCGCGCCATCAATAATATTTTGCATAGTCTGTCTGACATTATTTTTTTATTGGTCGACTTATCTTCGATGTAGTTCAGGCGCATTAACCTGCCTACATCAGAAGATAACGAGTGGCACTGCACGCAATCGTGCATTACAAGCATGTACTACAAGCCCTAAACGAAGGATGATACGTTAGCAGCTCACTAACATCATAACGATGTTTAAACGGCTTTATCACGTAAACGACACAAACATCGTGAATGGGGCAAACTACACTGCAGCTAAACCACGCTCAAGATCCTGTTTAATGTCCTCGATGTTTTCTAAACCAACCGCGATTCGAATGAGGTTATCGGTAATTCCGCAACGGGCTTTTTGATCATCGCTCAAACGACCGTGAGTCGTTGTTGCCGGGTGCACGATAGTGGTTTTAACATCCCCGAGATTCGCAGTAATGGATAAAAGACGCGTGGCATCGATAAAACGCCAAGCGGCAGCCTTATCACCCTTAACCTGCAACGCCAAGACCCCACCAAAACCGGATTGTTGACGCGCAGCCAACGCATGCTGCGGGTGCTCAGGCAAGCCTGAATAAAAGACCTTTTCAATGCCTGGTTGATTTTGAAGCCACTGCGCCAATGCCAGCGCCTGCCGACTGTGGGCATCCATTCTCAACTTGAGTGTTTCCAAGCCTTTGATAAATACCCAAGCATTGAACGGGCTCATTGTCGGGCCCGCTGAGCGAATAAATCCAAGCACTTCATTGCAGATATCTTGAGAGCCAACAACAACGCCCCCCAAACAACGCCCTTGGCCGTCGAGGAACTTAGTTGCCGAATGCACAACCACATCCGCACCCAACGAAAGCGGCTGCTGTAATGCCGGTGTACAAAAACAATTATCAACAACCAGATAGGCGTCTTTGGCATGGGCGATATCAGCAACTCGACGAATATCGACAATCTCAGACAACGGATTCGATGGGGTTTCAAGAAACAGCAAACGTGTGTTCTCCCCCACTGCAGATTGCCACTTTTCATAATCAGTGGGCTCTACGAATGTCACGTCAACGCCGAACTTTGCGAGATACTTATTGAAAACCACCGTTGTGGTACCAAACACACTGCTAGAGCAAACCACATGATCGCCTTGCTTCAACAAAGCCATGCAGGTGCTCATGATCGCGGCCATCCCGGATGATGTCGCAACAGCGTCGTCGGCACCTTCAAGCGCGGCCATGCGCTCTTCAAAAATACGAACCGTAGGGTTGGTGTAACGTGAATATACGTTGCCCGGTTGATCACCATTGAAACGCGCGGCTGCGGCTTCAGCAGAATCAAAAACGTAAGATGACGTGGTAAAAATGGGCTCGCTGTGTTCGCCTTCTGGCGTTCTGTGATGCCCCATTCTTATGGCTTGAGTTTCAAGTTCAGCAGCTTGCAAAATAGCCAGTCTTTCGTCGTCAAACGCCATGAGAGTTCTCTTCGTCAGATATCAATGGGAGTGGGGGTTACACACTGTACACCAACACATATAGGTTAGATGCAAGCACGATGCGCGCGACACGCGCATCGGAATTTCATTGGTGATATTGCTATAGCCAGCTTGCTAGGCAAGCTGCAATACAACACTCTTTCAGAGCTAAACGATATTAAGAAACATCGTTATAGAGATCAACAAACGATCCGTCTGCAGTATCAATGCTACCTTCAGATTTAGTCTTTGTATCGTCACTACGGGCAGATTCTAGGCCATCCAGATACTCCTGGCTGACATCTCCGGTCACATATTCACCGTTAAACACTGAACATTCAAATCGCTCGATATCAGTGTTACCGTCGTGACAACTCAATACTAAATCTTCAAGGTCTTGGTAAATTAACCAATCTGCACCAATTTTTTCACACACTTCATCATCGGTGCGACCGTGAGCGATCAATTCAGATGCTACTGGCATATCGATACCATAAACATTCGGATACTTTACGGCAGGTGCCGCTGACGCAAAGTAGACTTTGTTCGCGCCGGCTTCGCGAGCCATATCGATAATTTGGTGGCATGTTGTGCCCCGAACAATCGAGTCATCAACCAACAGAACATTTTTACCCGCAAACTCGAGTCCGATAGCGTTTAATTTCTGACGTACAGATTTCTCACGCATTTGCTGCCCAGGCATGATGAAAGTTCTACCGATGTATCGGTTTTTCATCAGGCCTTCGCGAAATTTAGCACCCAGTGTGTAAGCAAGTTGTTGCGCAGAAACACGGCTAGTATCCGGAATCGGAATAACCACATCGATATCATGATCTGGGCGCTCACGCAGGATTTTTTCAGCTAAATGTTGCCCCATACGCTTACGGGTTTTATAGACTGAGATGCCGTCCATAATTGAATCCGGACGCGCAAAATAAACATGCTCAAAGATACAAGGCACGTTCTCTGAAATCTCACTGCATTGTTTGGTATGCAATGTGCCTTCCTGATCGACATACACGGCTTCACCCGGTGCGATATCTCTTGTCACTTTAAAGCCGGCAACATCGAGTGCCACGCTTTCAGAAGCAACCATATATTCTGTACCAACAGCGGCTTCCCTTTCACCAAAAACAATTGGACGAACTCCGTACGGATCACGAAAGCTGACTAATCCGTAGCCAGAAATCATCGCAACAACCGCATAACCACCACGGCAACGACGATGAACAGCCTCAACTGCGCTGAAGATATCGTCAGCAGTCGGACGTAACTTACCAAGACGCTGGAGCTCATTGGCAAAGACATTCAGTAACACTTCAGAATCTGATGTGGTGTTGACGTGACGTAAATCTTCACGAAACAGCTCTTCTTTCAATTGATTAACATTGGTCAGATTGCCGTTGTGTGCCAACGTAATACCGTAAGGGGAATTAACATAGAATGGTTGCGCCAACGCTGGGCTGGATGAACCCGCAGTCGGGTATCGAACGTGACCAATGCCAGTATTACCCGTGAGCACTCGCATATGGCGCGTACGGAATACATCACGTACCAACCCATTAGCTTTACGCTGGTTAAAAACTCCGTTTTCACTGGTAACAATGCCTGCGGCATCCTGACCCCGATGCTGCAATACGGTTAACGCATCATACAACTCTTGGTTAACATTGTTATTCGCTACAATGCCGACGATGCCGCACATGTGAACCTCTTTAGTTTTTAAATCTAACAGCGCGTTAGGTGTGACCACTAACCAGCGGTAACACCATATCCCTTAGCTGAGTTGCCATGGTTACCATCCAGGTTTCCATTCTATTTAAATGCGGTGCGATTACAGATGCTTGCCACCAGCTTTCCTGCTCCAAAGGCAGAACGTGCTTGCCGATCATAAGAACGACTAAGACAACTAACACACCCCTAAGTGCCCCAAACACCATACCGAGCACGCGGTCTGTTCCGCTGAGCCCAGTGATTTTGATGAGTTGCGACATCAGCATACTGATAATGGCGCCAACTACCAGGCTAAGAATAAACAGTATCGCCATTGCCGCTATCTTGGCCAATGATGCTGAATCAATATACGGCGTTAAAACAACAGCCAACTGATCCGCAAACATGACACTGGCAACAACCGCGAAGATCCAGATAAACAAAGAAAGCGCTTCTTTAAAAAAACCGCGCTTTACGCTAATTAAGGTCGAGACAAGAATAATGGCGATAATCGCCCAGTCCAACCAACTCAGTGTTTCTAACATCGTAAAAGCCCGCGCATTCTAGCAAAATAAATCCTGATGGCCAGCAGCGATTTTATTCAGCATAGCCAGGCTTAAACATCATGATCATCGGTTTCAACTTATGTTTCTGACGAATCTGCTCAGCAATACGCTTGGCTTTCTTCTTATCAATCTTGGGGCCAACCAACACCCGGTATTTCACACCATCGTTCAACTTGAATGCTTTCACGTAGGCAGGCAAGTCGTCTTTGCGTAACTTGCTCTGAAGCGCTATCGCATTTTCACGGGCTTTAAAACTGCCAACCTGCAGCACCCATGCTTCAGGCAAGCCTTGAGCATTGAGCTGCGTGAAATCTTTTTCAGATACGACCGGTTTCGGCTTACTTTTTGGGGCTGACTCGCTTAGAGCTATTTTCGACGTTTTTTGCGTCGCATCAGTAGGATTCTTGGCAGTCTCCGGTACGGTAACCTTGGTAAGTACCGAAGGCTTAATATCCTCGATTGGCTCAACGTCAGGGACGTCAAATCTCTCAATTTGCATAGGTTCAGGAATATCTGATTTTGCCCAATCGTGCTCGCGCTGAACATCATGTTCCAACAAGATGGACCATGCCAACGCCAGACTGACGATAACAACCAATGCGCCAACAACTCGGTATTTCAGAGATTCGTGATCACTCATAATGGAATCCGGCCCGGCATCCTTATTATTCAATATTCAGAAAGAAACCATCTCTCATCGTGTTAGCAATGTCATCTTTCTTCGCGCGGTATCAGCCCTATTCGATCGACGGTAATTTTGCATAGGGCAGCAGCTTGGGCAACAACTCTGCAACCACAAAAAACGAACCAAAAATCACTATCTGATCATCAGGTTGGCATAAACTACGCGCTCGAGCAAAGGCTTGGCGAAGGTTTTTACTGACGCTGATCATATGAATACCACGATTATGGATCGCATTGGCGACATCACTGGCCAGTCTAGCCCGTGGATTATCCAGCTCGGCGGTAAACCAGGCTTTAAAATCATCCTTCAGACAATCGATAACCGCATTCATATCCTTATCATTAAGCATAGTGAAAACAGCAATGCGTTTGGCGCCATCTTTCAACGGCAACTGGCTCAAGCGTTGATGCAACAGTTCTGCCGACTGAGGGTTATGCGCAACATCCGCGACAACCTCGATACCGTCAACGGCAAAACGCTGAAAGCGCGCCGCTAACTGATGTGATGCCAACGCAGCAGATATCGCCGTATCATCACCCAACTCGATATCTAACCAATGAGTCGCCAACATAAGTGCACCGGACACGCTTGCCGGTGACAGCCCCGTCTGTGGTACAACTATCTGACACTGACGAATGCGATCAGTGAGCGTCACTGTGTCACTTGATTCAACAACTTCAAAATCACGTTCGATGACTAATGAGTGATGCGAACTGAAAGCCGCAGAGAGCACATCTGGCGCGTCCGGTTCAAGACAAATAAATGGTGTCTGCTCTCGCAGAATACCGCACTTTTCGAACGCGATCTTTTCTCGGGTATCGCCCAGGTATTCCATATGATCCAGACCGATAGAGGTAATAACGGCATAATCTGGCGTCAGTATATTAACCGCGTCCAAACGACCACCCAGCCCAACTTCAAGCACCCAAAAATCAAGATTATCCTGATTGAAAACGTAAAAGGCCGCGAGGGTTGAGTACTCAAAGTATGAAAGGGAGATATCCAGCTGCTGGCTCGCCTGAAAAATCGCGTCGAATGCCAGCATAATGGTATTATCTGAAGCTTGTTGACCATCAACAAGAATACGTTCGTTAAAAGCGAGAAGGTGCGGAGATGTAAACAGCCCCGCACGCTGGCCTGAGGCTTTCAGCAATGCGCCAAGGCTATGCACGAAAGACCCTTTGCCATTTGTGCCAGCAACCGTAACAACGGTTGCTGTTGGCGAAATCAACCCTAAGCGTTCAGCCACAGCTGAAACTCGCTCAAGGCCAAGATCAATCAACTTCGGGTGCTGATGCTCGAGCCAGTCGAGCCATTGTTGAAGCGTGTCATGCTGCATCAGGCAGATTCTTCAGCCGCAGATCCTTCGTCGTCATTTTCCGATTCTTCGGCAACGTCCACAGGGTCAGCGTGCATCATCATTGCCAACAGACTGTGCAGAGTTCCGCGCATATCCTTACGGTCAATAATCATGTCAATTGCGCCGTGATCCAACAGGAATTCACTGCGCTGAAAGCCCTTCGGCAGTTTTTGTCGGATAGTTTGCTCAATGATGTTAGGGCCGGCAAAGCCTGCGCGAGCACCAGGTTCGGCAACATTAAGGTCACCCAACAATGCAAGGCTGGCAGAAACACCACCATAAACCGGATCTGTCATCACAGATACGTAAGGGACACCATTCTGTTTCAGACGCTCGATAATTGCGCTGGTTTTAGCCATCTGCATCAGCGAGATTAATGCTTCTTGCATACGCGCACCGCCAGAGGCAGAGAAACAAACAAAAGGAATGTTCTTATCGAGTGCGATTTTTGCTGCACGGGTAAACTTCTCACCCACCGCATAACCCATTGAGCCACCGTGAAAGGCAAACTCAAACGCAACAGCAACAACTGGCAAACCGTTTAATGTACCTTCCATTGCAACAAGAGCGTCTTTTTCACCAGTGCTTTTTTGCGCAGAAGCCAAACGCTCTTTGTATTTTTTAACGTCTTTGAATTTTAAGCGATCGATCGGCTCGACATCAGTGCACACCTCGGTGCGGCCTTCCTGATCCAGAAATACATCCAAACGACGACGAGCACCAATGCGCATGTGATGTCGACACTTTGGACAAACGCTGAGATGCTTATCTAACTCAGGCTTGTAAAGCACGCTGTCACATTTAACACATTTCTTCCACAAACCCTCAGGCACTTGAGTAGTGCCGCCTTGTTCGCGTGGTTGGTCCTTGCGGATTGCAGGTAGAATTTTATCAACCCAGCTCATGAAGATTCCTCAATAGTCTTTTCTACGTTTGCACACTAAAACAATCACGCGCAAATGCTATTCAGCTATCTGTTTGTATTTATGTTTCGATTCTGTCCCAAATAACTTACAGCTACATATAACGACGTAGCCGATAATTACTCACTATCCATTGCATCACGCAAGGAACGAAGAAACGGCGCGCCGGCATCGATAGCCGCCTGTGCGTCTTCAGCATCACGCATTCTATCAACTAACGCGCTGCCGACAACAGCACCGTCAGCAAGTTTTGAAATTGCTTTGGCTGATTCCGCATCTTTAATACCAAAACCAACGCAAACCGGAAGATCNGTTATTTCACGAATCACTGCTAGATTCTCTTCCACAGAAACAAGATCCAAGTTGCCTGCACCTGTGACACCCTTGAGCGATACATAATATAAATAACCCGACGCTATCGACGCAACAAGCTCGACACGCGACTTTGCTGTGGTAGGAGCAATCAGATAAATATTGTCCAAATCATGCTGTTTCAGCAGTGCGGAAAACTCGGTTGCCTCTTCTGGCGGCATATCGACGGTCAAAATGCCGTCAACGCCCGACTTTGAGGCACGTTTAACAAAATCTTCGTAACCCATCACTTCAATTGGGTTTGCATATCCCATCAAAACGACCGGTGTTTCGTTGTCACGCTGACGAAATTCGCTGACAGCATCTAATGTTTGGCTAAGGCTGACGTTATGCTCAAGCGCACGTTCATGTGCCAATTGTATTACCGGGCCTTCAGCCATCGGATCAGAAAATGGTATCCCCAGCTCAATGATGTCGGCACCATTGGCTGCCAATGCATGCATAATATCGACAGTTGTTTCGGGTGACGGGTCACCCGAAACAAAATAAGGAACAAGGGCTTTCTTGTTTTGTTTTTTTAGCGAAGCTAAACAACGCGCAATACGACTCATAATTCTAAAACTCGCTCAAGCGGAATCCGCACCAATAACCGGTCAGTTTAATCAAGCGTTATGCCGTCAATCTTGGCGATGGTGTGAATATCTTTATCACCACGCCCTGACAAATTAACGATCATAATCTCGTCCGGCGACATCTTTGCCGCTTGTTTTTTGGCATATGCTAATGCGTGACTGGATTCCAGTGCAGGCAAGATACCTTCAACACGAGTAAATTCACGAAACGCATTCAATGCTTCGTCATCAGTCGCATCAACATAGTTAACCCGACCGATATCATTCAACCAGGAATGTTCTGGGCCAACACCTGGGTAATCCAGTCCAGCAGATACCGAATGCGTATGCTGGATTTGACCGTTTTCATCTTCCATTAAGTAAGTACGGTTGCCATGAAGCACTCCTGGCTTACCTTTGCTGATCGGCGCAGCATGTTCATTAGTATCAACACCCAAACCACCAGCCTCAACGCCATACATGGCAACAGATTCATCATCGAGGAATGGATGAAACAGGCCGATTGCATTCGACCCCCCGCCCACGCATGCTACTAGCGCATCAGGCAAGCGACCGGTTTGATCTAAACACTGCTGACGCGCTTCGCGACCGATAACACACTGAAAGTCACGCACCAACATTGGATAAGGGTGCGGCCCAGCAACCGTGCCAATAATATAAAAGGTTTCGTCAACATTGGTCACCCAATCGCGCATTGCCTCGTTCATCGCGTCTTTCAACGTGCGCGAACCAGACTTCACTGACACCACCTGAGCACCTAGCAACTTCATACGATAAACATTCAGTGCCTGACGCTGGATGTCTTCTTCACCCATAAACACAACACATTCCATGCCTAAGCGCGCGGCAACTGTCGCAGTAGCGACACCATGCTGACCCGCACCCGTTTCGGCAATAATGCGTTTTTTGCCCATTGATTTCGCCAATAACGCCTGACCAATCGTGTTATTCACCTTATGCGCACCGGTGTGATTCAAGTCTTCACGCTTCATGAAGATTTTGGCGCCACCGATTTGCTTTGTCCAACGCTCGGCAAAATAGAGTGGGCTTGGGCGTCCAACATAGTGCGCCAAATCATAATCAAACTCACGCTGAAAAGCCGGGTCGGACTTGAGCCTTTCATAAGCCTCGCTGAGTTCATCCAGCGCATAGATCAACGTCTCTGAAACAAACCGGCCACCATAAATGCCGAAGTGTCCCTTTTCGTCCGGAAAGTTACGATAATCAATCACGTTTTCGTTTGTACTCACGACATAACCTCAATGGATTTGGCACTGCGGACAAAAGCCTGCATTTTTTCAGTACTCTTGATACCTGGCCCAGATTCAACGCCGCTACTGACATCAACTGCGTAGGGCCGGCATGCTTTAATAGCATCCTGAACGTTGTCGGAGTTTAGACCGCCGGCAAGTATCAGAGGTTTATCCGAATAATCAGGAAATTCGTCCCAATTAAACGTTTCGCCGATGCCACCATGCTGATCCGGATGGTAGGTATCCAAAAGAAAGGCTCGGGCGTTAGGGAATGCTCTAAAGCTCTCCGTGATGTCTACACCCGGTTTCATCTGTAGCGCCTTGATATAGGGGAAGTTGAACGACTCACAATATTCTGGCGATTCAGCACCTTGAAATTGCAGTAAATCCAACTGTACAGCTTCCTTTATACGCTCAACAGTTTCTTTCGTCTCATTAACGAATAAACCAACACGTTGAACAAAGGGTGGAATAACAGACGCAATGGATGCAGCCTGAGAAGTCGTCACATAGCGCTTACTCGGTGGATAAAACACCAAGCCGATTGCATCCGCACCGGCACTTGCGGCCATTCGCGCTGCATTCTCATCAGTCAAGCCGCAGATTTTGACCCTTGCTACTGGCATACACTCTCATGATTTCATTGAAATAAAGGCTGCAATTCTAACAGAAACTCACAACGCGGTCTTGTTTGATCCAGCGCATTTTTACCGCCTAAATCCGCGTTTTAAATGCCGCTGGCAAAAATGAAGGCCCCAGAGAGCGTTCAGGCAGACCAAACTCAGCGGGATAATGTGCCTTTACAAGATACAAACCATCGGGTGACGCTGTTTTAGCCGCTTTGGTACGATCCTTTTCAGCGAGGACAAGTGCCGACCAATCTTCAGGGCGATTCCCCAAGCCAATCTCAATCAACACCCCCATAATATTCCGAACCATATGAAGCAAAAACGCATTCGCAGTAATCTCGGCAATAATCAAATCACCCTCGCGCACAACACGGATTTTTTCCATAAACCGAAACGGTGTATTCGACTGGCACCCTCCTCCCCGATAAGAAGAAAAGTCATTCTCCCCCAACAGGTGCTGGGCCGCCCGATGCATTACACCTTCATCAAGGGGTTGGTTAATCCAAGTCAATTTTTTATGCATCACCGGACTTCTCACCGGCGAGTTATAAATCACGTAGCGATAAGTACGGGCCGTGGCAGAGAAACGGGCATGAAACGAATCATCAACACCCACAGCCCATTTAACAGCGACCGATCCGGGCAAATGTGTATTTACACCCCGAATCCACGCAACCTCACTTCTTGGAGTTTCGCAATGAAAGTGCACCACCTGATCAGTGGCATGGACACCCGTATCCGTTCTACCGGCACAGAGCACTTTCACCGGGCATGCAGCGACTTTTGTCAATGCATGCTCAAGTGCTTCTTGAACGGTTGCTACTGCAGGCTTTTTTTGAATTTGCCAACCATGAAAACTGGTGCCATCGTATTCAATACCGAGAGCTACAGTGGTTTTTAAAATGGGGTCTGTGGAGAATTTCAAAACGTTCGAGGTAACCTGAAGATGACTGAATGGGCCATTATGCCGGATTCCCTCCATCAACTAAATCGAAGCCATAAAAAAAGCCTGCTTTCGCAGGCCTCTTCAAATCAATCAACGTGCACGATGGTGCACAATCAATTAATCGATTCCATCGAGCAAATCATGCGCTTGGGATTTCTGATTTTCATCACCTTCCTTAACAACCTCGAGAAGTATGTCTCGAGCGCCATCAAAGTCCCCCATATCCAGATAGGCTTGAGCGAGATTTAATTTAGTAGCCACCTCATCACCCATGAAGTCTTCATCACTACCCGCCAACTCCTGAATAGGTGCAGAAGGCTCCGGCGCATCAATTGTCGTAGCCACCAACTCTGACTCAACTAATACATCATTATCAACAGTAGCGTCAGCGGCTTCCGCTAGATTATCAACACCCTGAAGATCATCAACTCGATCTAATGCAGAGCTGGCATCGTCAATATCAGCAAGTGCCTCATCGAGAGACAGCTCATCATCAGCGCCATCCAGACCCTCAAGTGAGATCTCACCAACAGCCTCTCCAGCATCATCCTCAGTAAGATCACTCAATGCCTCAAGGGATTCATCCAAAGACTCCAACGCAGCATTCAACTCATCCTGAGAAAAGTCTTCTTCGCCGTCAATATCCAGATCATCAACAACTGCTGCTAGATCAGTTTCCAGGTCATCAAGCGTACCAATGCCACCGGCATCCTTGTCCCCATCAATCGACACTGACTCAATATCGCCCAAGGCTTCGGATAGATCATCAAGTGGCATGGACTCAAGATCGCCACCAGCTGATTGCGACTCACCTGCTAACTCACCAACGTCAGAGTCGAGATCGGCACTTAGATCAAGATCCAAGCCATCCATAGTGAGGAATTCATCATCTGGCGTATCTTGCTCATCTTCTGATGATGCAGTCTGCGCAGGCTCTTCATCTAACTCAGACAGATCAAGGTCTAAGTCGAGATCCAAATCTAAATCCGCATCCGACAGCTGACCTGAAGTATCTTCTACTGCCGAAGTTACACCCTCTAACGCCGTACCAGCTTCCTCAAAAGAAGTATCTAGAACATCACCGCCGAGATCAGTGTCAGCAAGTGCATCCAATTCAGCATCCAAGGAAAGATCTTGCTCTTCCACTTCACCTTCATCGAATTCGGCACTTAGATCAAGATCAAAGTCCTCTGTATCGATTTCAGATTCTGTTTCTGCCGAGGTTAGATCAGCCTCAGTGACAGGCGAATCAGCCGCATCCATCTGAGCAAGCTCAGCATCCAAATCAATATCTAAATCGGCATCAGCATCGAGATCCAATTGATATTCATCTTGCTCTACCGAAGCTTCCTCGGATGCAGGAATATCATCAAGGCCGAGATCAAGATCAAATTCATCATCCTCAGCACTGTCAAGATCCAGCGCAATATCGTCAACAGCGCTAGAAGCCGCTGAACTTACAACAGAATCAATATCATCCAACCAATCTGAGGCACCATCAGCAGAGCTCAATATTTCTTTTGCATGTACCGCTGCAGCGTCGTCTCCCAGTTGGCGCAACTGCGCGAACTGATCGCGGAATCCGTCTCGGTTACCGGACTCCAGATAAACTTCCATAAGCTTGGTACGCAAGGCTGCATCTGCAGGCGATGCAACAATGGCGTTATTAAGAAGCTCAATCGCTTGCTCATAGCGCCCATAGGCAATATAGATATCCGCCTCACTAATTGCGTCATCTGTCTGCATCAGCGTCGTTTGGTCTACGTCTGCTGCTTCCAACTCATCAAATGGGACCAGAATATCGTCATCTGCAGCAACCTGTTCAGCATCTGCATGCTGCCCCACCTCAGAGGATTCGAGCTGCTCAGTATCATCGACATCTGCCGACTGATCATCATCAGCCTGCTCATTCAATGCATCAAATTCAAATTGGGCAATCTCCTCAAGAGCAGCCTGCTCTTGTTTTGACTTGCGGCGAAATAAAAACCCTACCACCCCCAGAACAATAAGCAGCGCAATGCCGCCTAAATAGATAGGACTCTGCAACAAAGTATCGAGTAAATTAGGCTCTGATGCAGTAGGTTTCGGCAGAGGTTTTACCGGAGTAATTGGCTTGGCCGGCTCGGCGGTATTGCCTGCGACTGGAGCACTAGGCTCAATCACTTCTTCGAGAACTTCCTCTACAGAACCATCCTCGGTTTCTACAGCAACCTCCTCAACGATGACTTCGGCAGGCGCCTCATCAGCAACCTCTGCCGGGGGTTCGCCACCCAGTTGAGATTGCAGAGTAGCTAGCTCTGCATCTTTAAGTTCTACCAGACGCTTTAACTGATCAACCTGGCTCGCAAGAGACGCAACACGCTGATCAAGCTCTTGCTTTTCCAGCTCAGCGACAGCCAATTGCTCATCCATCTCAGCCAGATTAGTACTGACACCGCCGACAGCACCCTCTTCGTCAGTGCCTCCAGCTAGACCAGCGCCAGTAGAGGACAAACTCAAATAGCCCTCCTCCTTCGCTGCGGGTGCACGGTAGGCTGTCCGTGAATCAGTTGCACTCAACTGCGCATTATTCCATTCACGGTTTTGCTCAGCGACTTTACTGATTGCCGAACGTGTCGAACGAGATCGAATCATTTCTTCCGTAGGCACACGTAATACCGCACCCGCCTTCAAGCGGTTGATGTTACCGGATATAAAAGCCTCAGGATTAAGTTCCTGAATCGCTACCATTGCCTGCTGAACAGAAATATCTTTCGTCGGTTTTACCTTACGAGAGATTCCCCACAGCGTATCATTGCTCTGCACCCGGTACGTTGCCGGGCCAGCCGATGAAGGCGACTTTACCTGGCCTTGATCAACCTCTTTATTCGCTGAGGGCCTATTCGCTGAGGAGGAAGAACTAGATCCCAATACAGTATAATCAGAGGAGGATTCAACAATTGCCTCACCCTCAACTGGAAGCTGACTCACCTTCGCATCGGATTCAGAATAACGCTCAACAGTCGCTTTATTGTTTACGCTGACATTCTTTGCCGTAATGGCTGTGCGGGTAGCTTCTTTATATACAGGGAGGTCAACCAATGATGTGTATGACCGCAGCACTCGACCGGTTGGCCAAGTAGCTTCTAGCAGGAAGTCCAAAAATGGTTCGGTAACGCTTTTGCGAGAGGTCAGAATGACTCGCGGATTATCAGCATCAACCTTGACGGTGAACTTGATATCATTCAGAAAAAATACACGATCGACACCGGCTTCCTTGAAATCTTTTTCGCTGCCCATGTTGACCAAGATCTGATTTTCATCAAGATCACCAACATTCGTTAGCTTGATTTCAGCGTTTAACGGCTGGTTCAGTGCCGAATGCATGGTCATTTCGCCAAGCCCCAAAGCTTCGGCGTTCTTTGCATTTATGGCGGCCGCAACCAATACAACACTGGCTAACTTTCGATACATACACCCTACCTTCCAAGCTTCATGCGGTCATTTAATGACAGACATACTCTACAAACCAATTTGGTTAGAAGCACCAAGACATTCCTTTTCCGACGTGTGTCTCTGAGAATACCTGCAACGCCAGAAAATGGCTCACATCGTAACCATCACAAAACACAACCAATCAAAACCTACGACAGCATCATGCTACTCTGCATATCTCATGACATTAGGCTCTAACGATGTGCTTTGCGACGCCAGCGACGCAGCAACTTAATTACGTATACTCAGTATGCCGGAAGTCTAGATAGCAACCAACGTTCCGCTTTAATATGTGCGTTTACTTTTTATTCTTTGAGAAACCGCCAAGCGTCCGAAAATAGTGGTTTTGAACAGGCGGCTTCATTATCACTGGAGAGTATTTTTCCAAAAAACCAGCTAAGTATTCATTATAAATAATGTTTTAGCAACAATTCTGCTACAGATATCAAAGTTTGACCGATAGCGAATTGATTTTCATCGAATCCTAGCCAAAGATCGAGACGGTGCGGATCTACAGCACTTTTTCGCAGATCTCCCACCATCAACTTTCCGGGCTGCTGAACAACCTCGTAATTAGACAATTGCTTATTTGAAGCACGATAATCAACGACCGGATTGCTTTCAAATGTCTCAACGAGCGCATCCAAATCAACCTCATCAGTCATAATTACAGAAACCGCTAACCCCTGCCCATGAAACACTGGCATTTGAAACGCTTTAACGTGAACATCATCTGTATCAAAAGCCGCAGATAACTCACGCGCTGTATGAGCCTCAAGTTCAGCCATTTGATCCATAGCTGATAGCGGGAAATAGTTGAACGGCATCTGTGTTTCAAACAACTGATGCTCCAACGGCTGCACATTGAGCAATCGCGCCGTTTGGGCCGCAAGCTCGTTGACGCCCGCCTTTCCAAATAGAGATACCGGATAGAAAGCCGTCACATCAACACCTTCCAACTGGCTATCAGACAACAATGACTTTAATGCCAACACCGCCGGCTGCTGCAAGCCAATTACTTTAGCCGACCCTACGCCTGCAACTTCAAACGACTGAGGCCCAAGAGACTCCAGATCTCGCTCAAAACCCAAAACCGGACAGCTCGCAGCCTTCAGCTTGGCTGCAGAAGCCTCCACAACAAGTGAAGACTCCAGAACCACAACCAGATCAGCATCGGAAAAATCAACATCATCGATCATACCAAAGGCTAACGGACGCCCATTGAACATCGCAGACGAAGATACAGCCTCATGGGTTACACCAACCAGACTCACCTGCGCATCAACCAATGCACTTTCCGACAATCCATCAAGGAAGGCATCCAATGGAAGCCCCTCTTGACATACAACAGCAATTTTTGGCTGCGACATTTAGCCTGCCTTTTTAACAAGAATATCCAACATACGGCGCAGCGGTTCAGCAGCACCCCAAAGCAGCTGATCACCTACGGTAAAGGCATTCAGATACTCACCACCCAAATTCATTTTACGCAGACGCCCAACAGGCACGGATAAAGTCCCCGTTACCTTCACTGGCGTTAACTCTTCAAGCGTAACATCACGATCATTCGGAATGACTTTAACCCAATCGTTAGCCGAGGCAATGATGGATTCAACCTCATCCAACGGCACATCTCTCTTGAGCTTGATCGTTAGCGCCTGCGAATGACACCGCATAGCACCGACACGAACACAAGTACCATCGATGGGCACCGCACCCGCCTCATGACCCAGAATCTTATTTGTTTCTACCTGCGCCTTCCATTCTTCACGGCTTTGACCGTTTTCCAACTGTGTATCGATATAAGGCAGCAAGCTCCCGCCTAAAACAGCGCCAAACTGCTCAATTGGAAACTGAGCACCACGCTGACAATCCGCAACTTTTTTATCAATATCCAGAATCGCAGAAGCAGGATCAGCCAACTCAGTAGCAACACTGGACTCAATCGCTCCCATTTGGGAAATCAATTCCCGCATATTCTTCGCGCCTGCACCAGATGCAGCCTGATAAGTCATCGCAGTTACCCACTCGACCAAATCAGCTTTAAAGAGGCCACCAATGGCCATCAGCATCAAGCTAACCGTACAGTTACCACCAACAAAATTCTTACCGCCAGCCTCTAGTGAGCGCTCAACCACGTCCATATTGACCGGATCAAGAACGATTACCGCATCATCAGCCATTCGCAGCTTAGATGCAGCATCCACCCAGTAACCATTCCAACCAAGTTCACGCAGCGGTTCAAATACCTTACCGGTATAGTCGCCCCCTTGACAGGAAACGATCACGTCCAATTTGGCTAACTCATGCACATCATGAGCATCTTTCAACGAATCAATCGGCTTACCAATTTGCGGGCCTTCACCACCAACATTCGACGTGGTGAAAAATACTGGCTCTATATTCGCAAAGTCATTTTCGTCCAGCATACGCTCCATCAAGACGGAGCCAACCATACCGCGCCAACCTACAAAACCTACTTTCAACATCTGTTAATTCTCCGACTTAAGCCTGCATAGCAGCAAGAACCGCTTCACCCATATCTGACGTATTGACCAAAGTACAACCTTCGCTGTGGATGTCTCCAGTACGCAACCCCTGATCCAGCACACTGAACACAGCCCTCTCGATGGCATCTGCCGCAAGTTGCTCACCAAAGGTGTATCGCAGCATCATGGCTGTTGAAAGAATGGTCGCCAACGGATTGGCCTTACCTTGTCCAGCAATGTCTGGCGCCGAACCATGACAAGGCTCATACATGCCACGGCCATTTACATCCAAAGAAGCCGACGGCAACATACCAATTGAACCAGTTAACATTGCTGCCGCGTCGGATAAAATGTCACCAAACATATTACCAGTAACAATAACGTCGAACTGCTTAGGTGCACGCACCAACTGCATCGCAGCGTTATCAACATACATGTGCGTTAATTCAACTTCCGGATAATCTTTCGCAACATCCTCCATGATTTCACGCCACAGAACGGTTACTTCCAGTACGTTCGCCTTATCAACAGAGCAGATACGCTTATCACGTTTCATCGCCAAATCGAAGGCTACGGTAGCGATACGACGAATTTCTGACTCTGTGTATCGGTAGGTGTTAAACCCTTCGCGTTCGCCGGATTCGGTTTCACGAATACCGCGCGGCTGACCAAAGTAGATCCCACCAGTAAGCTCACGAACGATAACGATATCCAAACCCGCAACTACCTCAGGCTTTAACGTCGACGCATCCGCCAACTGAGGGTACAAAATAGCCGGGCGCAAGTTTCCGAACAAACCCAACTGCGAACGAATACCCAACAAACCCTTCTCAGGACGAAGCGCCATATCGAGCTTATCCCACTTTGGCCCACCAACGGCACCGAGCAAAATAGCATCCGCGTTGCGCGCCTTTTCTAATGTTTCTTCAGGCAATGGATGGCCCGTTTCATCAATTGCGATACCGCCAACCAAAGCACGTGTTGTTGCAATATCCAGACTAAATTTTTCATTTACATGATTCAGCACTTTTTCTGCTTCAACCATGATTTCCGGACCAATACCGTCGCCTGGTAAAATCAATACATTACGAGTCATCAAAACTACTCCGAACCTTCAATATTTTTTAATGAGACAATTGCGACCTATCGACCGCCACCACATTTAACTAGAAACCGCTACGCCTGCGAAAACAACCAAGGTGCCTGCACCTGACGTTTCTTCTCATAGGCTCGAATTGCATCAGCATCTTCAAGGGTCAAACCAATATCATCCAAACCATTCAGCAAACAGTGTTTGCGGAAAGGATCAACATCAAACCCATAGCCAACCCCTTCTGACGTAACAACCTGCTGAGCAGACAGATCAATCTTAATCGTCATGCCTTCATTGGCGTAACATGCCTCGAATAACGCCTCAACCTGATCTTCCGGCAATACAATCGGCAAAATGCCGTTTTTGAAGCAGTTATTAAAAAAGATATCCGCAAAACTCGGCGCAATAACACACCGAAATCCATAATCCAGCAATGCCCACGGCGCATGTTCTCGACTTGAACCGCAACCGAAGTTACTACGAGCCAGCAATACACTGGCACCGCCATAGCGGGCTTGATTCAAAAAGAACTCTTCATTCAATGGTCGGCCATCAACTGACTGATCCGGCCTACCTTCATCGAGATAACGCAATTCATCAAACAGGTTCGGGCCGAACCCACTGCGCTTGATCGATTTCAAAAACTGCTTCGGAATGATCATATCCGTATCAACATTGGCGCGATCCATTGGCGCAGCCAGACCTTCAAATACAGTAAACTTATCCATTACAGCCTCCGCTTAAATATCACGCACATCGACAAAATGACCAGCAATCGCCGCAGCTGCAGCCATCGCAGGACTAACCAAGTGAGTACGCCCACCCAACCCCTGACGCCCCTCAAAATTTCGATTTGAGGTTGAAGCACAGTGCTCACCATACCCCAATTTGTCTGCATTCATCGCCAAACACATCGAGCACCCAGGCTCCCGCCATTGCAAACCAGCCTCAACAAAAACTTTATCGAGCCCTTCTTTCTCCGCTTGCGCCTGAACCAAGCCAGACCCCGGCACCACAATCGCCTCTTTTAGCGAATCAGCGACTTTCTTACCCTTCACAACAGCCGCCGCCTCACGCAAATCTTCGATACGGCTATTCGTGCAAGATCCAATAAACACACGATCCAACTGAATACTTGTTATTGGCTGACCCGCCTCAAGCCCCATGTACTGAAGCGCACGCTCCACATCAGATTTTTTCACCGAATCTTCATAATCGTCAGGCCCTGGTACATTATCAGACACTGACAATACCATTTCCGGCGATGTACCCCAGGTCACCTGAGGCTTAATTGCCGAACCATCAATCTCAACAATTGCATCAAAGTGCGCACCGTCATCAGATACCAAATCACGCCATGCACTAACAGCCAACTCCCAATTATCGCCAGCCGGCGCATAAGGGCGACCCTTGACGTACTCAATAGTTTTATCATCGACAGCAACCATACCCGCACGAGCGCCCGCCTCGATGGCCATATTACAAACCGTCATGCGCCCCTCAACAGATATATCCCGCATCACCTGCCCACCAAACTCGATGGCATAACCGGTACCACCAGCAGTGCCAATACGCCCTATAACCGCAAGCACAACATCTTTCGCTGTAACACCGGCTTGCAACGTACCATCAACACGCACCAACATATTCTTCATTTTCTTTTGAATCAGGCACTGCGTCGCCATCACGTGCTCAACTTCAGACGTCCCTATGCCGTGTGCCAACGCACCCAACGCACCGTGTGTCGACGTATGCGAGTCACCACAAACAATGGTCATGCCCGGCAAGGTTGCACCCTGCTCAGGACCAACCACATGCACAATCCCCTGACGAACATCATTAATACCAAACTCGGTAACACCAAACTCCTCACAGTTGTCGCCCAGCGTTTTAACCTGAATCTTCGAAATTGGATCAGCAATACCTTCAACACCTTTGGCACGCTCATCCGAGGTTGTCGGCACATTGTGATCCGGCGTTGCTAAATTGGCGTCCACACGCCAAGGCTTCCTGCCAGCTAGCCGTAAGCCTTCAAATGCTTGCGGCGAGGTAACCTCATGAATTAACTGACGATCAATATAAATGAGGGATGTCCCATCATCACGGGTCTTCACCACGTGACTATCCCAAAGTTTGTCGTATAACGTTTTCGCTGCCATCGCAGATTGCACTCCCATTACCGTCAACTTGATGCTGTGTATTCAAGTTGGATGCATTTGAGGAAATTTGATTCATGGATATTACGCTGTACACTCGCATGAAACAAATTCATTATTTTCATACATGTAATTACCAAATGGAATACATTGGAAATAGACAACATACAGAGCAAGGGGTTTAAATGGACAAGCAGTATCTAGAAACATTTATTGCAGTTGCTACAACTGGCTCCTTCTCAAAAGCAGCCGAATTACAACACATAACCCAACCTGCAGTATCCAAGCGCATAGCCAACCTCGAACAGACAACAAACTGCCAATTAATTGATCGCATCGGCAAACACGCAACCCCCACTCACAGCGGCCAAGTATTACTCGGATATGCCGGCCAGCTGCTAGAAATCATGCAAGACTGCGAAACCGCACTGCAAAATATGAATACACAAATCGAGGGTAGCCTCCGATTAGGGGTGAGTCATCACATCGGCCTCCACCGACTACCAACCACACTTAAAGTGTTTTCCCGACAACACCCAAATGTCGAACTAAAGCTGAGCTTCACTGACTCCAGCGAGATTCAGGGCATGGTTCAAACCGGCGCCATCGAGCTCGGACTTGCTACACTTCCCGACTCCCTCCCAAACAACATTGAGCAAACAATGATCTGGCAGGATCCACTGAACTTTTTTGTTAGTGGCGATCACCCACTGGCAAAGCTGAGCAACCAACGACAACTCGACTTGACTGAACTAGCTGAATTCCCCGCACTTCTACCCAAGCCAAATAATGAAACAAGAACACTGATACAAAACCTGTTTGAAGAGAACCAGATCACACTTAACCAATCTATCGAGACTAACGCCCTCGAAACCATCCGAATGATGACCAGCATTGGCCTCGGGTGGTCTGTCCTACCTCGAACTATGATCCAAAAAGAGCTGAAGGGCTTAAACGTTAGAGCGCCGAAACTTGCAAGACAGCTGGGACTTATTTACCATTGCTCGCGAACGCTATCTAATGCTGCCAGCGCATTTATAACGTGCCTCAAACAGACGAAATAACAAGCGTAATTTGTGAGTTTCGACGGCTTATCAAGAGTGAACAAGAATCCGACGAAAGCTATTGCTTTTTAATATTCGTTCTCGCATGATGACTGAGTCGTGCCCATTGCTGGTCAGACCAAATCATAAGAATAAGATAGATTTTGGAAGCCTTTGCCGTGCTGAAGACCAAACAGTTAGCCATAACTACCGCTATCGCTTTATCTGCAATCAGTTCACAGACACAAGCAGCATCCTTCGAGTTTGATAACTTTTCCATTAACTGGGATACAGTTGTCACCGCAGGTGTTCAAGTGCGTATTGAACCTCGCAATAAGCGAATTTCTCAAGGATCGAGCGGTTCCACGCCTGTAGGTACTGACCCTGATTTTGGTACAGTCTACGATCTGGATAGTCTCGCCCCTATTATTGATAACGCGTTTATCATCAACAGTAATGATGGTAACAACGCTTTTGATCAGTGGGATGTTACCTCCTTACGCCTTAGCTTGCTTACTGAAGCAGATATAAACTTTGGTGACTGGGGCTTCTTCGTTCGAGGCAAGATTTGGCAAGACTCTGTCTATGGCGGGTCCACCAATATTGACCTGAATACTGTTGATGGTCGCCAAGCTTGGAACGAATATAACGCCAACCCTAAATTTGGTGGTAACGGCGGTTTTAACGCACTGCCAGGTGATTTCAACCCCGGCGCTGCGCAATATGCCAAGCAGGGCTACCGCTTGCTTGATGCATTTTACTATGGAACCATCCCGCTACCGAACGACACCGAAATGAGCGTTCGATTGGGTCAGCAAGTAATCAGCTGGGGTGAGGCGCTTCTATCGGGTGGTGGCTTGGCAACAGCGATCAACCATGTAGACGCCGATATCCGCAACCAACCTGGCTTCGACTTAAAAGAACTGTTCCTACCATCCTTGGCTGCATTTATTCAGGTTCCACTGACTGAAAGCATTAGTATGGAGGCCTACTATCAGTTCGAATGGAACCCAGTCCAGCTTCCTCCATCAGGTGCCTACTTTAACGAATTTGACTCTATCGGTCTTGGCGGCAATACGTTTAGCTTTGTCAGTGGTAATGAAGACCGAATCTTTGGCCAGTGGCTTGATGAACGCAACCCAGATCCTGACGGCCTGGCTAAGTTGCTTCAATACCTACCAACAAACTGTGGTGCCGATGATTCTCAGTCATCTCGCTGCCGCCTACTTTCACCGTACAAGTTAAGAGAAGAACGCGCATCAGATAATGGTCAGTTTGGCTTAGCGTTCAACTTCTTCCTCGACAATGGTGATGAAGCAGGCCTTTATATCGTTAATTATCACGAAAAAATTCCTAGCTTCGTTCTACCCATTGACGCGATCCAAGCCTTTGCTCCTGTAATTGACTTGTTAGTATTTGTTGCAGACCCTGAGCACTACCAACAATTCCAAGCACCCGAAGGCGGATTCCAAGGTATTACTGACTTAAGTTATCGTTTGAGTATCGATCAGGTAACAGCACTGCTCGGGTTCCTCGGTGTACTTGTACCCGAAGATGGATCGATCAAAGACATAATTAATAACATTACTAGCAACCCAGAATTGCTTGACGGCATTGTACCAGACGCTTTTGTGCAGATTTTGCAAACCTGTGAATCCAGCGGTCCGCTATGCCCGGCTGCAGTTAATGCTTTTGCAGGCGTAGGTGCAAACTTCTTCCTTGATCAGTACGGATTTAATTCAGATACCCAGATTCGCTCTCTGAACTACCGTTTGAAGTACTTTGAAGATATCCGCATGTTTGGTGCTACCTATAGTACGGTTCTCGGCGGCGCAAATGTAGCGACAGAAATCACCTATCGTGAAAACACCCCGTTATTAACGGGCGACGTTCCACGTACTCCACGCCAATGGCAGCTAATCAACTGGCACGTGAATACGCTAATGGTATTGGAACCCAGCTTCCTATGGGATTTCTCGACATTTACCGCAGAAGTTTTAATGTGGTACGTACCTGGCGCTGAACCGTTCAACTCTAAAGACCTAAACAACCCAGATCGTCTTGCTGTTCAAAATACCCCATTCGGTGTCGGCTTCAGCTTCTTCTGGTCATGGGAATATCAAAACGTGTTTACCGGCTGGGATGTCATCATTCCTTGGTATATGAACTGGGGTGTTGAAGGTGCTATGTTTAACAGCGGTTATCGCGATGGTCAGGTAACGTTTGCAACCGGTGCAACATTCCGCCATCTATCTGGATTCGAAGCTAGCCTCGGTGTGCTGACACTGTTCGGTAACACCGATGACGTCTTCCAGATCCTGACACAAGATCGTGATAGTTTGAACATGAGTATCAAGTACAGCTTTTAACCAACTCGGTTAAACACTAATAAAAAAGGCCGCAGATAGCGGCCTTTTTTATTTTTCAACTATTTATCCCGAGGACAGGCGGACAGCCAGCACCCTCCCAGCCAAATTACTCTGACTGCGATAGGCACACTTGGTAAACCTTTATAGGCAGAGTGTGGTAAGGCTTTTGAAATGAATCATCAAACTCTCGATAGACATCACTGAGGCCCGGCAAGGCGTTAGCCCGATTCAATGCCTCAAGGGATTCCCACCAGACCCACAGTTCAACGGTACCCGAATCTACATGTGATGTTCGCTTAGATAAATAACCGGGAATTTGGCGCAGGTAATCTGTCCACAAACGCTCATCAAGCGCAACGAATTCATCAACCGTCGAGGGTGGCATCTGGAATTGCAGGTATTCAATAACAGTCTCTTCCGTTACCGAAGGCAATTCTTTCTCACCCTTATCAAATCGATCAACGAAGGCGCTTAATTGCTCCGATGTGACACAAACTTCTGTCCCTTCCAATGTCATATCAGATTCCGTGGCAGTCAACAGCATTAATCCCAATGCAGCGCTCAGCATATTCCCCTCTCCGAAACAGGCACAAAAAAGGCGATCCGAAGATCGCCTTACTCAGTCTAACAGAGAATACAGATTACATAGCATCAGTCACAATTTGCATGTTCTGACGTGTTACTTCATTGCCAAACGGGCTAACACCGATCATCAATGTTGTCACTTCTGACTTCTTCCAATCCTGCAGTCGCTCTTTAATACGATCTGCTGGGCCACACAACGAGATTTCGTCCGCCATATAGTCAGGAACAGCCATCGCTGCTTCATGTTGGCCTTTCTCATAGAACACATCTTGAATCATCTGTGCTTCTTCAGCCCAACCCATACGACCCATCAAATCTTTATGGAAGTTCTTACCCTTCGCACCCATGCCACCCAAGTAAAGCGCCAACATGTACTTAACCGGTAACAACGCATTGTCGAGGTTATCATCGACGTTCATGTTCACCATGGCGCAGATTTCAAAGTTCTCTTTGTCTTTAACTTTCGACAGTGGATCAGCATAGATATCCATACGCTCTGGTGAAACAAAAATCGGCAACCAACCGTTGAAGTCAGTACATGCTAATTCAACATTCTTAGGTCCTTCAGCACCCAGATAAACAGGAATCTCTCTACGCAACGGATGAGTGATTGACTTCAGCGGCTTACCCAAGCCCATGCCACCTTGTAATGGCAGTTGGTATTGATTGCCATCCAGCTCAACAGGGGCTTCACGCGCGATCACTTGACGAAAGATACTCAACCACTCACGTGTGCGCTCCAACGGCTTGTTAAATGCCTGACCATACCAGCCTTCAACAACCTGTGGGCCCGAAACACCAACACCAACATTCAAACGGCCGTTTGAGATGTGATCCAACGTCAACGCAGTCATCGCTGCATTAACGGGAGTACGGCCTGAAATCTGCATAACACCGGTACACAACTGAATTTTACTGGTGTGTGTAGCAATTGCAGCCAACGGGGTAAAACAATCAGAGCCGTATGCCTCAGCAGTAAACAGCTTATCAAAACCCATGTCCTCAGCGTCTTTAGCCAGCTGAATAAAATCAGGCAGAGGGTCTTTTTGCCAGTAACCTTGATGCAGACCTAGTTTCATTATGTTTTCTCCTCATGGATGGATGCAACAGATTGAGGCTTATTATGTAGAGTAAAAAAGCCCAAAACCATGGCATAAAAGATCAAAAATCAAGACTACAACGCCATTCAGGCTGATTTTGATCACTTTAATCAATTCAGGCATCGACAAAAATGCCCATATCAAAACTATCGATCAACGATATAAATAAAATCATCGATATAACCACCTCTGTCACCGCAATGCTGGTCGAAATAACCACAAGTTTCGTGTAGTCTTCGGCGCTCAAATCTAAGAAGTTGACGACAAAGTCACATCGAGAGCAGGTTAAACATACGATGTACGTATACGATAAGTACGACCAACAGTTAGTAGATGAGCGGGTTGCGCAATACCGTAACCAGACACAACGCTATCTAGATGGCGATCTATCCGAAAGTGAATTCCTTCCGCTTCGACTTCAGAACGGTTTGTATGTTCAGCGCTTGGCCCCGATGCTGCGGGTTGCTGTTCCTTACGGCCTAATGAATTCACAGCAAATGCGTATGCTGGCACAAATCGCCCGCGAATACGACAAAGGTTACGCCCACATCAGTACGCGCCAAAATGTACAGTTTAACTGGCCCGAACTACCAGACAGCCCAGATATTCTTGCCGATCTGGCATCCGTGCAAATGCACGCGATCCAAACCAGTGGTAATTGTATCCGCAGCACAACTACCGATCAGTTCGCTGGCGTTTCTGCCGATGAATACTTGGATCCACGCCCATACTGCGAATTGATTCGACAGTGGTCTACGTTCCACCCAGAATTCGCATTCTTACCTCGTAAGTTCAAGATTGCCGTTTGTGGTTCAGACCGCGATCGTGCAGCGATCCGCATGCACGACATTGGTATTGAGCTAGTCGTGAACGATGCTGGCGAAGTTGGTTACAAGGTTATCGTTGGCGGTGGCTTAGGCCGTACACCGGTTATTGGTCAAGTAATCAATGAGTTCTTGCCAGAAGCACACCTTTTAACATACCTGGATGCCATCCTGCGTGTTTACAATCAGCAGGGTAATCGTAAAAACAAATACAAAGCGCGTATTAAAATCCTGGTTCGCACCATGGGCGTTGAAGCATTCCGCGAGAAAGTCGATCAAGAGTGGGAGTTACTGAAAGACAGCCCATCCACACTCATCCAATCCGAACTTGACCGAGTAAAAGCCTGCTTTACTGCACCTGAGTATGCAACGCTTAATGCAGATGACGCTCTAATGGCACTAAATGCCCAAAGTGCAGCTGACCCAGCTTTTGCAGCGTGGCTAAAAACCAATACACACGACCATAAAGTGCCTGGGTACAAAGCCATTACGATTTCATTGAAACGCCCTGGCGTGCCACCGGGTGATGTTACCGACGGCGAAATAGATGCGGTTGCAGACCTTGCAGACAAGTACAGCTTTGGCGAACTACGCACCTCACACCAACAGAATCTGATTTTGTCAGACGTGAAAATGTCAGATTTACAAGTTGTTTGGGAAGCATTAAAAACGTTGAACCTTGCAGGTGCTAACGCTGGCACACTGCTGGATATGATTTGCTGCCCAGGTGGCGACTACTGCGCACTGGCGAACGCCAAATCCATACCGGTTGCAGATGCATTGGCACGTAAATTCGATGACATGGATTATATCTATGACCTCGGCGAGCTGGAACTGAATATCTCCGGCTGTATGAATGCCTGTGGACACCACCACGTCGGCCAAATCGGCATTTTAGGTGTTGATAAAAAAGGTAAAGAGTTCTTTCAGATTTCTTTAGGCGGCTACCAAGGCAAAGAGGCGTCATTAGGAAAAATTCTCGGCCCATCTTTCTCAGCAGAAGAAATTCCGGACGTTATGGAAACGATCCTGAATACCTATGTTGAAAACCGCCAGGAAGAAGAAGACTTCCTATCTGCATACCGCCGTTTGGGCCACGAAATCTTCAAGGAGGCCGTTTATGCCGAAGCTAATTAAGAACGCAGCCATCGCAGAAGATGGCTATCAGGTAATTGAAGACAAAACGATTGTCGACGCAGCGGTATTGCCAGAAGGCGATATCATCGTCCATATCGACGTCTGGAATGCGATCAAAGACAGTACCGATCGCCAAGTTGGCGTTTGGCTGGATAGCGATACGCCACCGCACGACCTTGCTGAAACATGCAACTCGCTACCAGTAATTGCAATTAACTTCCCAGCGTTTACTGATGGCCGTGGTTACAGCTACGCACACACACTGCGTATGCAGTACGACTACACCGGCGAATTACGCGCCATTGGCGACGTATTACTTGATCAGTTGACGTATATGAACCGAGTTGGATTCAGCAGTTACGCTATGCGGGAAGATCAGAATCTGGATGTGGCTTTAAAGCACCTTCATGATTTTACAACCCCGTATCAAGCATCCATCGACAAACCGGAACCGCTATTCCGTCAGCGCTAATCGTGAAAGCAATACCAAAATACCCGAACAACCCCTAGCGGTTGTTTCGGGTATTTTTTTGCCTGCTATTTATTAACTTCAGAATACGTCTATTTCATCAGAGAGCATCAATCGCAGCGACACAAGCAACAGTAACGACTGCCGCCTGCGCCCCAACGCAATTTAGTTATAACTTTTAGGTCTACGGTGTTTATCTTTTCTGAGCCTCACAACAGGATCACGAATCAGCATAATTCCAAAAGGAGTAGCGCCTGTTTCGACAACCCGGCCGTTAGAAGGCAGGCCATTTTCATCGATATCATAGATGGTCGTGTATTCTGACCCAGCATTGCTATGGGTAGCGAACAACTTATCGTCATCCATTGATACCATCAGGTTATGTGGGTGCGGCAACGCTGCCGATACAGGTGAACCGGGCACAATCTCAAAGGTATCAAGATCAATGGTATACAATGCCGAACTGCCATCTGCAGACGTGATATTACCCACATACAAATGCTCTTCCTGCTCATTAGCCCAAATCCCATGCGCGCCTGGGATGCTCAGCTCTGCTTCAACAGTCAACGTATCTGGATCGATTTTCAGGACTTTACCCGCAGCCTGAGAGGCTACATAAAGATCACTATCGGCAAAACCCCAATACATCAGATGAGGATCACCAGGAACCTGCAGTCGGTCGATTTCTTGGAATGTGGAACCACTAAATTCAACAAGCCAGCTTTGTTCATTTGCCGGGCCAATCAACGACACAATTGCCGAGGTTGCTGTCACTGTAATGTCATGAGGTTTGTAAGCACCAACAAGGTCCGTAGGCATTGCTACTGTCGCCAACACCTCTTTGGTATCTAACGAAATCACTGTCATGGTTTTGTCGACATCATTTACCACCCACATCTGACGGAGCGTGCCGTGATTCCACATATGGAATACACCCTCACCGGTCGGAATCTCGGCGATACGACGCAAGCGCAACGCGTCATAGACCAAAACACGGCTATGGCCGCGATCGCCAATCCAGATTTCATTCGAATAATACGGATTCTGCGCGTACATAGGCTCCGAGCCGGATTCCAGCTCGATATGCATCTCACGTTCAGCCGCAACATCAACTAATGTGATGGTATTGTCGGCTCGGTTCGCAACAGCAATTTTACTTCCCGATGGCGAACGAGGCACCTTATTGAAAGCGGACGCTGAGCTGGTAGTAACGATGGCGCCAAGAATTAAGGCACCGGTGATATGCAGAGCTCGGCCAAACAGGCGATTCTGCGAAAGTGTAAACATCATAAAACAACTCCTTTGTTATTATTATCGGTCAGTCGATCAATCCCTTCCGGCCAGCATCGACAACGAAGACACGACCCAACCAACCTTTTCCGATACTACGAAGTATTTTCACGAAAAACCAGCACGTCACAAATCATGCCAGAGATATCACGATCACCAAGGGATAAAACTAAATCACTGAATCAGAATGTTTTTTATAGAAAAAGCATTCTGAGTATATTCTCAATTGAATTCGATGGGGTTAGTTCAGATAACCTCCAGCAAACGCCAACCGCGTTTTACTATCCAGAAACGCCCAGTCATCTGTGCAATTCAAAGCCAGCAATAAACCAAGCGCATTTGAAATGGATTACCCACTAGCACCGGCCACAACTATATCACTGTACGCCGCACGGATTTGCTCAAAACCGTAAGTAATTTCGAGTCGCCTGACGATAAAATGCCCACGTGCCATGCTCTGATAATAGTTAGTAAATAGTGTATTCAACGTCGCCCCAGAAAACGCGCCAATCACAGGAACCATCTGCGCAGCCATCTTTTTGGTAACAACAAAACCGAACTGCGCTGCCACCTTATTGATTAGCGCAGCGAGCCACTTGCCGGATTGGGTAGCTGGAATACTGCTCAAAGATTTGACGCCCTGTTTTGCTGCAATTTCTCCTAACTCTTTTGACAACTGACGCATCGTTTCAGCCGTCATACCCCGCACCAGGTAATAACCTATTTCAGTACTCTCATCGTTTTCCGCTTTGCCTCCTAGGGCAAATACCTCAATACACGCCGCTTTGGTCGACACATCACTCAAGTCAAAGCCTTCACTGCGTGCAATATCTGCTACGGCTCGCATCATGATGGTGGTCGACACCGGTAACTCAACAAATAAAGCACTGAAACCAAACGCACCACCAATGGCGCCACTGCTGGCTGCCATCAACTTGTGCAAACGCGGCGAGGCATTTTTACCGGTATGGTTACCCAAGCTATACAAAGCGGCTTCGGCAGATTTATACAAGGCTGTTTCTACTGATCTGTTTACCTGATCGGTCAGTTTATCGGGTAACACATTCATCGCCACCTCGATGGGGCTGCCGATCACATCAGACATTTGGGTCGTTACTGATGGGCTTTCGAGCAATTTTACTGCGCGCTGTAAATCGTCGAAGTCTGTTGTGTTATCGCGTATATCCAATCGTCTTCCCCTGCAAGCTGACACGATCGCAGGTTAGCCGGACGCTGATATCCTCAACATCTGTGTTGCCTGCTTTTGTACACGATACTCTACGTCAACCAACGAAAGCTTGTAACCCTGTTCCGAAAGATCTGCGATCACATTACCAAGATATGGCGAAATGCCGCCATTTAAATCGGTCAGAGGATAAATCCGAGCCTCACGCGCAACACGACACAATGTTTTTATCGAATCGATATGCGTCTGATGACATAACACATTGCTATAGAGAAAAAGAACATGCGAACACAGTGCAAGATCGAACTTGGCATCCTCGAAAGCCAGACTCGGTAGCGCCCCCATCAAATAACGGTCGTCATCCCTACCCTCATCGAAATCTTCCAAGAAAATTTGCATCGCGGTCATACGGATCTCGGCAAGCCGCTCTGGGGTACCGATATAACGCCAATCGAATTGGTTTCGTTCCTCTCGAACTTGCGCCATAACGTCAGTAAACACATCATCAATACGCTGACGAATTTGTTGCCGGCTAAACGCATAAATCGGATCAACAGACACACAATTACCACCCCTGCGTGTTAACTCAGCATTAAACGATGCAGGTCCATCACCACACCCGAGAATTGCACCACGAAGGTCAGTGTCCGATAACGAAAACATCCTGATATATTCATCAAATGAACGCCCCCACGGGACGATGTCATCAAATTTCATGTCGGCTTATTCGTCGCATATCATTCGCGTGTTATCCATTAATCGCTACCCAATCCCCTCTATTTCGATCAAGAAGCCAGCTTGCGAGCCACCACGATCGTCATCGGCACATCCAGAAACGCCTCATGCCGCTCAATTGCCTGATCAAGACGCGCTACATCCTCCTCATGATGGGCTTCACGCAGCGTGTTACGCAGCTCTTCAATCGAATCGAAGCCCTCTTGTAGATTGTCCAAGTCACGAAACGTCATCGACACTGTCGTTTGGCTTTCTACATGCGCACCGGCGCGTTCAAACATGGCCGGCAAAAACGGGGCGATATCGCCCGCTGCCATAAATTCACTATAGCGACGACTGAAAACAACACCGTCTTCTGGTGTAACCGGATGCACGTAGATCCGCCGAACATCGGGCTCACAGGCCACGATAACTCCGCCAGGCCGACACACACGCACTAGTTCTTTCACGGCAGTTTCATTATCGGCGATATGGTGCAACACTCGCTCGACGCGCACAGCATCAAACCGATTTGAATCAAAGGGAATATCGCACAAGCTGCCTTTGGTAAAAGACACGGATTCCGGTAAGGCTTGATCACGGGCGTAATTCAACATGTAATCACTCATATCCAAACCAATCACTTCCAATGCTTCAGGCAACTGATGCGCCATATCGGCAGTGACAGTGCCAGGCCCACAACCACCGTCCAGTACTGAAGTGCAGCGGTTTTCTTTGATGGGTGCGAACATGAGCGCTCGAATCTGATTAATCGCAGGCGCCATCTGAGGTAATTGAAGCATCATTTGAATCCAATGTTCTGGATTCGGGCTGTTATCAAGATCAGAAAATTCGCTGGCATTGGTAGACATAGCTGAACTCCGCGCTAAAGGGGACAAGTCTTATTCTAGACATCAAAAAACCATCGCCGTTTACATGAATAGACAATAACCTCATGAACATCAGCCCAATGCACTAGTAATCAGCGCATGCAGCACAGAACCTGTCCTTCAGACTTTATAGAACCCAAACAAAAAGTGGCTCGGGAAGAAATGCCCCCACTGAACGAACCCCATAAAGCACTGACAGAAAGTACCGCCCCCTAAGAAGTCTGCCTGCGAGTATCGCCACTGTTGGTAGAACAAATCAATGGCCTCCCCAATCAGTGATCATCGGTATACATTACAGAACCAGTTGCGACTCAGCACGTCGTCGAAGCACAGCCTACTCTCGTGCTCGTCGCTATTTAATCCATACGCATGTGCTAAACCTTATCAAGGTTCCACTGATCAGGAGGATGACGTTTGCAACGACATCGTAAAAACATAGATTTCTCGAAGTTCTCCAAATTGTCGAAACACAGTGGCCTAATCTTCGGCCTACTCGCCGCATTCTTTTGGGGAACTCACAGTGTCATCGTTCGTTATCTCACCAGCGACCTCGGTGGGCTGCAAATCGCCGTGGCACGACTGTTTATTGCGGCGGCCGTTCTCTACGCTATATTGCGCATCACTGGAGCCCCTGCGTCGATTAAATTCAAGGATTGGAATTTTCGACTGACTGTATTTGCGACTGTAACCAACTACGCGTGTTTCCATATTGGGCTGGAATACACCAGTGCCTCCAACGCCATGGTGTTGGAGAATATCGCACCTTTTTTCGTACTGGCATTCTTGTATTTTTTTGCCGGTTCTAGCGTTCAAAAAACCGATATTATCGCCACTTGCTTAGTCGTTGGCGGCGTTTTTTTGACGGTTTATCATGATTTCATCGGCGGCACACAATCGTTTTTCGGTGACATGCTGGAAATCGCCGCCGGATTTACCTGGGCAATATTCATCATTGGCAGCAGCCGCGCAATGCACAACAGCAACTCAACCGCTGAACGAATCAACTTTTTAATGGGAGTGTTTCTGATATCAGGCGTCATACTCACGCCTTTTTCTATTTTTGATACAACCATGCCAACCATGAATGACGCGATCTTCCTGGTTCTAACTGGAGTATTTCCGACGGCTCTGGCGTATTACCTGTGGTATGAATCTGCGGCAAAGTTGTCGACATTGGCTGCAGCGTTGATTTCAGCGCTATCTGTTGTTTTCACTTTTTTTAACGCGGCTATATTTCTCGGTACTACCGTCACCCCTATTGCGGTGTTGGGAGCCGGCTTGATTGTTGTCGCTATTGCGATGAACACACTGGCCAAGCGGGATGGCTAGCACGAACCATTTGATCGTGCAGAAAACACATCAACCGCCTGTAGAGACTAATTCACGACGGTATTGCCCTGGAGACACTCCGGTCGCCCGACGAAACATGGCAGAAAATGCACTTTGGCTCTCATAACCTAAGGCATCACTGATAAAACCCATATCCGTATCGGCATCCAGTAGTTCCAACGCGTGACAAAGACGACGCTGCTGCCGCCATTGAGAGAATGTCATGCCGGTTTCTTCGCTGAATAGGCGCGACAGCGTTCGCGTACTGGCACCAACCTGAGCTGCCCAAGCATCCAAACTCTGATTGTTATTCGGAGCAAGCATCAGCGCGTCCACGATCTTTTGCAAACGCCGGTCACTCGGCAATGGCAGAGCCAAGTCAGCCACAGGCTGCTCGGTAATCTGATCCATAATCACCGCTGCAAACCGGCTTGCTTTGCTATTTTCCGAGTAATCATTGCCGTAAGTCATCATCGTCTGAATCAGTTGGGTGAGTAACGGCGTCACCTGCAAAACATGGATACGCGATGATGCCATCGTCATATGAGACGTTTCGATATAGAGATTGCACATATCCAACGGGCTCAAAGCTTCAATCGCATGAACTGCTTCGGCTGGCATCCAAACCGCCCGCTGTGGAGGAATCCAATAACGGTGAGACTGCGTCACCACCTGCATCAACCCTTGTTTGGCATACACCAATTGCGCACGTCGATGGCTATGCTGGGCTAACACTTCACCTTCGCACAATGAGCGCTCAAACGTTACTAACGGTTGAGACGATGCTTCAAGAGAAGTAAGTGCGGGATTGTTCGAGGTCATAGTTGTCCGGTTCGCAATAGAGTTTGTCCGTTTGCCGACAAAACACCCAACCAAATAAGTAGAAAATACCGGCGAGAGTTTCAATCGGTGAAATACCATGAAAACACATCGCAATGTCGCGTTCGTCTTTCTAAATGTAGGCCATTTTTTTGACCATTTTTTCCTGCTTATCTATGCCACGGCAGCGGCGGTCAGTTTAACCAGTGTTTGGCATGTCAGCTATGCCGAACTGGTTCGATATGCAACCCCCGCATTTGTAGCATTTGGTATTGGCTCAATTCCCGCTGGGTGGCTTGCGGATAGATGGTCACGCGAAGGTATGATGTCGGTGTTTTATATCGGAATGGGGCTAAGTGCGATTGCTGCTGGCTTCTGCGATAACCCGGTTACGCTAGCAATCGCCCTCACTTTTATTGGCGTTTTCGCCGCCATATATCATCCAGTTGGTCTGGCGATGGTGGTGCAGGGGCGTCATAAAACGGGTACAGCACTGGCAATCAATGGCGTGTTTGGCAATCTGGGTGTTGCTTGTGCCGGGTTGTTCACGGGGTTTCTGATCAGTTGGATCAACTGGAGAGCCGCATTCATTGTTCCGGGTATTCTCGCGACAATGGTGGGCGTCGGGTACGTTATTTTTGTGATTCAAACATCCGTCGAAGATCACTATCACCCTGAGAAACCTGAACACATCACCACGATATCTTCGATCAATCGAGATGTACTCGTAAAAACTTTCGTTATCGTACTTATCACAACTGCGATTGGAGGGTTTATCTTTCAAAGTACCACATTTACGCTGCCTAAATTAATCAGCGATCGGCTGATCCATGGTGATGCTTCAGCCAGTCTTATCGGCAGTATGACCTTTATTGTGTTTGCACTGGCAGCCGCTGCCCAACTGTTGGTCGGCTACCTCGTCGATCGATACTCAACACGACTGATATTTGGCAGCGTTGCGCTAATACAAGTAGTACTTTTTTTGATCATGACCCGCGCTACAGGTATTACAGGCTTCATCGTCACCATCGGCTTTATGTTGGCGGTGTTTGGGCAGATACCGATCAATGATGTGCTGGTTGGCAAGATTGCGCATAGCCAATGGCGCAGCCGCGCTTACGCGATACGTGCTTTTGTCACCTTTGGCGTACAGGCGGTAACACTTCCGGGTATTGCATGGATTTATGCCAATTTTGGATTTCCGTTACTGTTTATCGCTTTGGCAATTGCAGCGCTTTGCATCTTCGGTGTTACAACCGCCCTGCCTGATCATGATGTTATCTAACCTGGGGGCTCCTGATCAGAGCCTCCAGTTTGACAATACAACCGCAGCTCAAATCATCAAATACTGTGGCCTGCGCGAGCAAACCTTTTGGCCTTCAAGGTCAATACAAATTGATTTCCCAACGAAGGTGTCGGGCTAATGCGCTCTTTGTAGGCTTGATTCGGGTCGAGGGGCTCGAAGAGATAATTATAGAGGATACTTCCAAGCGCTAACGCCATCAGAGACTCAGACAACCCTGCACCCAAACATGTGTGGGGGCCGCGGCCAAATGGCGCGAACACATTACGCTGGCGATGCTCATTACGCGGCGGCAAAAAACGGTCAATCTCGAAGGCTCTTGGGCGCTCGAAATACGCATCCATAAAATGCGAAGCAGTTGTTAGGATGACAACATCCTGACCTTTCTTGATGCTGTGATCTTTGAACACAAAATCCTGGTTGGCAGTGCGAACCATACCAAATGCACTCGGGTGTAAACGCAGCGTTTCACTCACGGCAGCATTCAACAGTGGCATATTTTTTAGTTGCTCTGTATTCGGAATACCCGCAGCAAAAACAGCGTCGACTTCCTCACGCACACGCGTTAACGTTTGTGGATGCCGGTGCAACTCAAAAAGTGCGTAATTAAGGGTTTGCCCCAAGGTATCTATGCCTGCAAATAACGGCAAGATGGCTGAAAAACGAAGATCACCGGGCGCAAAAAGGTGCGGACATTTTTCGCCGGCATCTACCACAGCATCCACAAAATTTCGCATTCCACCCTGACCGCTCAAACGCGATGCAATGACCGCATCAGCAAACGCCATCGTGCGAATCTTAGATCGCCGGAACCGCCCAAGGCGGAATCTAAGTAGCCATGCGGGCAGTCGCCTTAGCGTGAAGTGATTTGTTACTTCATTCACGTAATATAAAAAGTCGTGTAATTCATCACGCGTCGGTACCTTGCCTGACATGATACAGCCGATCATCTGCGACGTTAGTTGCAACATAGGCTCAACTACCGCGATCTTCTGCCCCGGTTCCAGATTAGCGAAAATATCGACACACAGTCGATAAATACGATCAGTATGAGGCTCCATCGCTGCCTTGGAAAAATCAGCCTTGAACAGTTTACGTAGGTAGGTGTGATCGTCACCATCAAGGCCAATCAAAAAATTGTCGGCCTCTAATTCATGCATCATCCCGCGCCAAAAGGTGTTGGATTCAAAACACCCACGACCCTCAACATTGGCAAATTGATTGGCGTCCGGGCCAGCCATTACCACATAATCAATATGCATCGCTTTCAAACGAAACACCGGCCCCAAAGCGTCATATTGCGCCATCAAAAAATCCCGAGGGTCACGCCCCATCGCATGCAACGCGCTACCAATGATCGGCAATCCCGGCACCGTTGGGGGCTCAGGGTAAGATGTTAACGGCGGAGATATCATGATGGTGGCTCGGTATTCTATATCGATGCTATTATAATCCGAGCTTATTCATAAAATAATCGGGTTTTACACCAACACTCCAAACAAAGCTATCCCATTGATTATGAAAGAGATTTTAATAAAACCGCCGAAACAACATCGTGCCATACGAAAATTTCATCAGGTTTTAGACGCTGTCCCGGTTGCAGTGGCGCTTTATGGGTTCAAAAAAACCACGGCTGCTAAATTAGCATTGGAAGCAGAAATCAGTATCGGCAGCTTTTACGACTACTTCTCATGCAAAGAAGCCGCATTTATAGCGTTTCTTGATCGGGAACTCGACAACGCACTCACCAAAGTTGCTGAGGATGCTTGCAACGCAAAAGGCAATGCTGAAGGGGTTATTCGTTTATTGGTGTCAACGGGCCTGACGTTTGTCACATCTCACCCAATGTTGATCAAAGGCATGCTAATGGAAAATCCGATGTTTGTTCAAAATATCGACCTCACCCGCAGCAAGCAAAGAATCGCCGAAATCGGCATCGCCTTTGCTGAGAGTCATCAACTGCGACTAACCGATAAAGAACCGAACTTGATGATCTACAGCCTCACCAATGTCGTGCTTGGATTTCAACTTCGAATCGGCTTGATGGGCGATGAACAATACACACGCGATCAGGTTATCAACGAGATGACGGATATCATCAGTCATTATTTGTTTTTGAATGAAACAACAAAAATAGCCGCAAGCGGCCGATAATACGGGTGCGATTAGGCACCCGATTAAGCACTCACCAGCAATTTCACCAATGTTTATCGCCCCAGCATACGCGCCAGTGTGCCGTCTTTGAGCATAAATTGATGCTTGAGGGCTGCCAGAATATGCAAGCCAACAACCACAAAGATGAATATCACCGAAGACACATGCAGTGTATGAGCAATGCCAGATAACCATTCAATTTTCTGGCCTGCAGCAATCAATGTAACACCAAAAAAATCCAACGGACGCCCGCCTGCCACGCTCATAACAACACCGGATAACGGCATCAGCAATGTCATTAGCAACAACAGATGATGCATACCGGTTGCTAACATCTGCTTCTTGCGTGACATTGTTGAAAGCGGTGACAGTGCGCCTTCTTTAATACGCCATGCCAGTCGCAAAGCAGCAATTGCCAATACCAATAGACCGAGAGACTTGTGTATCCCGATAATCTCAAACTTCGCGGGTCCCTTGGGCAGATCTTCCATATACAAACCGAGAAAAAAGACTCCTAAAAACAACAGCGCAGTTAGCCAATGCAGGCCAATGGTGGGGATCGACAATCGGGTTTTCACGTAATTACGCCTATTTTGAATGATCAATAGAAACAGCGAGCAATGTAACAAACAGAAGCAATAAGACGATGTAAAGATTTGTAAAATGTCGGCGAATTTCTACAATTTACCCGTCTTTTTCGATCAATCTGCCGCGTGCTTGATCCACATCAAACATCCATTCAGCATCTCTTCCACTCCTCCTTCCTCTGCGCGCTCATCAGCGCATTCTTTGTTTGAAGGGAGCCTCTAAAAACGTAGGCGGCGCAGCGCTGGCGAGGCAAAATTCGATGAAAAACGGGAGTTTATGTGCAATAAATGACCGATTTGATTTGAATTTTAACGACGCCAGCGCAAGCAAGATAGTTTTTAGAGGTTCCCTGAATTCAATCCACGCTTCTCAGACCAGACCCGATCTTGTGATTACCGCATTCAAGAGATGAGATACCAAGCTTAACGACTATTTGTTTTTGCTATCAACTTAATAATTTTAATCAATTTTGTTAATCACCTTCCTCACCGTATTGTTAGTTCCAACAAGCACTGATTCACAACGAGGACGAATGATGAAAACAATAAGCCTGATTTCTGCCGGCGTATTAGCCACTACCATGCAACTGCACGCTGAGACATTAACTCGCGACAACGGCGCTCCAGTTGGCGATAACCAAAATAGTAAAACCGCAGGTGCCGGCGGTGGTGTCTTACTCGATGATGTGCACCTCATTCAGAAACTCCAACGCTTTGCCCGTGAGCGTATCCCAGAGCGGGTCGTCCACGCCCGCGGCACCGGAGCCCATGGCGAGTTTGTATCTTCTGGTGACTTCTCAAACCTCACCAGTGCCAGCTTCCTCAACCACGCTGACAAAAAAACACCGGTTTTTGTGCGTTTTTCAACCGTTGTTCATGGCAAAGGATCACCAGAAACCTTGCGTGACCCTAGAGGGTTTGCAACCAAGTTCTACACCGACGAAGGCAACTGGGATCTTGTCGGCAACAACCTCCCGGTATTTTTTATTCGTGATGCGATTAAATTTCCCGATATGGTTCACTCATTGAAACCGTCGCCGGTGACCAACGTGCAAGATCCAAATCGTTTCTTCGACTTTTTCTCACATGAACCTGGTGCCACCAACATGCTGACGTGGGTCTACTCCGATCGAGGCACACCTGCCAGCTACCGTAAAATGGACGGCTTTGGCGTACACGCCTACAAGATGGTGAACCCGCAGGGCCAAGTTCGTTACGTGAAGTTCCAGTGGAAAAGCCAACAAGGCATTGAAACCCTGACAGCCAAAAACGCTGCCAAGACCCAAGGCATGGATTTCAACAATCTGACTAACGATCTCTATCAAGCGATCAATGCTGGCGATCACCCAAAATGGGATTTATACGTCAAGGTACTGAAGCCAGAGCAACTCGATGACTTTAGTTTCAACCCGCTGGATGCGACCAAAATATGGCCTAAGGTGCCTGAACAAAAGCTCGGCACCATGACGCTGAACCGAGTACCCGATAATTTCTTCCAAGCATCCGAATTGTCAGCATTTTCGCCGGCAAATCTGGTCACGGGTATCGAGCCATCGGAAGATCGATTGTTACAAGGCCGTATGTTTGCGTACTCGGATACCCAATTGTACCGCTTGGGCGCTAACCACCAGCAGCTACCTATCAACCGGGCCAGAGCCACGGTTGCGAACCACAACCAAGATGGCGCCATGAACATGGGTGATAGCACATCGGATGTCAACTACGAGCCTAGCCGCAAACGTCCACTCGAGGTTAAGGAAAATGCTCGCTACAGTGAGACGCCACTAGCAGGAGCAACATTGCAACGTGCTATTAGCAAACAGGACAACTTCACCCAAGCGGGTGATCTGTACCGCAGCTTTTCAGGCTCACAGAAAGCCAACTTGATTAGCAACTTGGCGGGTGATTTAGGCCAAGTTAAAGACACTGAAACGCGCCAAATCATGCTGAGCTACTTCTACCGAGCTGATGCTGATTTCGGCAAACGCCTAACCAAAGCATTAAACGAAAACATCAAAGCCGTGAAAAACCTGGCAGCCCGATAACCCTTGCAAACTTTGCTAAAGAAAGGCCCCTTACTCGGGGCCTTATGTTTGAAACGCTCAACTTACTCCATGGAGAAGTTCCACATGATTCGCTCACACAAATCAGTATGGGTTACCACATTGCTTTTGACGTTATCATTCATAATCACACTACTGTTACCTGGCCAAGCTAACGCCAATAACACTGGTAATCTGCAACAACAGGAACTCGAAGGCTACTATTTTGCCGCCGCACGAAACGGAAACCTTGATGTAATGACAGCCTTTCTTGATGCGGGTATTCCTGTTGACCTCCGCAATGTGCAAAGCTACACACCCTTAATGATTGCTGCATACAATGGCCAGCCGGCCATGGTGAATTTGTTATTGTCGCGAGGTGCTAATGCTTGCCTGCAAGACAAGCGCGGCAATACGGCCTTGATGGGCGCAATATTTAAAGTCGAACTGACGATTGCCAAACGCCTGATCAACACCGATTGTGACCATGAACTGACCAATCGACAAGGCGAGGATGCACTGAGTTTTGCCGATCTTTATCAGCGGCAGGAAATCAGCGAACTACTTCGCTCACCAACAACCCGCTAACACCATTCGTACAGAGTAAATGCACTTAGACCAGTAAACTGACGTGTTAAAAATTCAAACAGAACGTGCATTTATGCCATCGACACGTAGCCCGGCAAACCCTCCATGCGTTCTAGCCATTCATCAATGTGCGGGTATCCAGCAAGATCAAAACCGCCCTCATCTGCCACGTGGGTGTAGGCATATAGGCTAATATCGGCCAACGTCGGCTGCGCACCCACAAAAAATGGTGTTTCGGATAATTGACCATCCATAACATTTAGCGCCTTATGCCCACCACCTTGTTTCGATAGGTATTCGTCGTGACGGTCCTCCGGTAGCCCCAGATATTTATTGATGTATCGCGCGACAGCTATATAAGGCTCATGGCTGTATTGTTCAAAAAACTGCCATTGCAAAACACGCGCTCGCGCCAATCCAGAAGACGGTATATAGGATGAACCTTCGGCTAGAAGGTTAAGAATCGCATTGGATTCACACAAGTAGGTATCACCGTTTATTTCAAGTACCGGTATTTTGGCATTTTTATTCATTGCACGGAACGACGATGTATGTGTTTCGTTAGAAAGAATGTCAATATGAACCCACTTATGGGGAATATCCAGTAGACTCAGCAGCAACTGTATCTTGTAACAGTTGCCAGATTTGATATCGCCATAAACACAATAGTCACGATGCATAGTAACCCCTTCTTACGCGCATCCTAACAGAACTAAACCCTGTTCAGATTTAATACTGTTCGGTACATCCGTTGTTTTCAGATTATTGTTACAAAAATAATTGGTTAGATTTTATCCTGCGACACATATGTAGCGAGATCAATGTTGACCGTTTATGACAAGTTTAATCGGTGGAATATGGGCTATGGGAGGTCGAATTACCGGTAAATATCACCGGCTCACTTCCTTTATGACTACCTGCACCGTGACAGCCAGCATGCAGATAGACATAGAATAATGGCCACGACCATAGAGTTAGTCGTGATAACGAGAGGCAAACTGACGTGTCAGGCACTGACCGCCGCCGCCCAAACAGCCAATTCATTACCATTCGGGTCTGAAAAGTGAAAACGTCGCCCGCCGGGGAAGTCAAAAAGGGGCTTAACGATTTTGCCCCCGGCATAAACCACCTTTGACTGGGTGGCTTCAAGATCATCACTGTAAAATACCACCAGTACCGACCCGTTAACCGTTGATGAACATTGGTCAGATCGATAAAAACCGCCATCCATAGTTTTATCAAAGAAGGCTAAATAATCAGGCCCGTAAGCTTCGAATCGCCACCCAAACACCGCCTGATAAAAAGCCTCTGTTGCGGCCATATCCTGCGCCGGCAATTCAATGTAGTTAATAGATTCGTGTTGTTTCTCTGGCATAACAGCTCCAGTTGGTTGCATCAATGTTATGGCATTTGTCGATTTAGCGACGCTAACGCATCAACATATTCGGTTAACAGACGGGCAATAACCTGCCGGCAGGTCTCCACTTGTTGCATTTGGCCAACAACTTGTCCGACCGGGTTAAATCCGACCTTCTGACATTCACCAACACCGGCATAGCGTTTGGTACGGCGCATTGCATCAAACGTCACCATACCTTGCAGTGGCATGGGTAAATATCCCGGTGATTCCGGGCCTTCCCAAGCATCGGTCCACACATTTTTTAGCATACGGCCAAGCTTACCCGTGAACGAACGCGAGCGCACAGTGTCTTCTTCCGTGGCATCGAAATACGATTGTTTCTCCGCCGGTTCTGCCTCGGCTTCTTCAACCGCCAGCCATATGGATCCAGTCCAAACACCGGCGGCACCCATTGCCATTGCAGCGAGCATTTGCTGGCCGTTACCAATGCCGCCTGCCGCCAAAACCGGTGTTGGATGTATGGCATCGATGACTTGTTTCCACAACACAATCGAGCCAACATCGCCAGTGTGCCCGCCACCTTCAGAGCCTTGCGCAATGACAATATCAACACCCGCTTGCTTATGCTTAAGCGCGTGTTTTGCCTTGCCACACAAGGCTGCGACCTTACGGCCGGTTTGATGGATCTCATCAATGATCTCCACGGGTGGTGTTCCCAAGGCATTAGCAATCAATACCACGTTGTCGCGTTTTAATGCCTCATCCAATAGCGGTCGTGCGGTATCTTCTGTCCAACCTAACAACCCACCTTTGGGGCCTGATTCATCACTAAATGGCGGCACACCGTGATCGCTCAACAACTTTTCAGCGAAATCACGATGCGCTTGCGGGATCATAGCTTCAAGTTTTTCCAGCATGTCGTCCGCATTCATATCATCCGCGCCTTCGTATTTTTGCGGAATGACAATATCGACGCCGTAGGGATAGTCACCAATATTGGCATCAATCCAGTCGAGTTCTTGTTTCAATTGTTCAGCAGTAAAACCTACCGCCCCCAAAACGCCCAAGCCTCCGGCCCGAGATACCTCAACCACCACATCTCGGCAATGCGTAAACGCAAATACCGGGATGTCGATACCCAGGTCGTCACAAATCGGTGTTTTCATACAATCGCTACGTCCGTTTTAGTCTTTTCAGCGCACACATATTCAGCAGCAAGCTACTCAGGTGTTGTCTCAGATGCAAACGCCACATCAGTAACCGCTTTAGCCCAGCGATAATCAGGTTTACCCGAAGGTGCACGTTCGATTTTTTCGACCAGCAATAGTTTGCGCGGTACCTTATAACCCGCAACAAATTGTCGACAGTGCGATTGAATCGATACCAATTCAGGCACCGTACCACGGCTTTGAATAATAGCGCAAACGGTCGATCCCCAGCGTTCGTCAGGCACGCCAACAACCGTTACATCATAAACTTGCGGATGTGATTTCACGGCAGACTCCACTTCTTCAGGGAAGATCTTTTCACCACCAGAATTTATGCACGCTGAACCACGCCCTAACATCGTCATGGCGCCATCAGATTCATATTGCGCGAAATCACCGGGAACAGCATAACGTTTGCCGTCATTGGCTAGAATAAACGTCTCTGCTGTCTTTTTTGGATCTTTGTAATAGCCCTGTGGGATATACCCCGCTCGCGCCACCATGCCTATTTTGTCGCTGTCTGGCGTTAACGGCAGCAGCGTGTCCATATCCAACACAACAGTACCGTGACCGGGCTCAACCGTTGGCCCGCCTTTCATACCGGTTTTGCCCTTTTCAACCGCCAGCGTGCCGGTTCCGCCGGTTTCTGAAGCGCCGATACTGTCAAGAATCATCAGGTTCGGAAAGTGAGACAAGTATTGATCCTTCAGCGACGAAGAAAACACCACTGCACTGCTCGATACCGCAAACAACGATGTCGCATCAATGGAATCTTTCTGCTGTTCATAGGCTTCTATCATTGGTCGTGCCATCGCATCACCGGTGATAAAAAAGACGTTCACGCCCTCAGTAGCAACATTGCGCCATGCCAGTTGCGGGTCAAACTGTGAAAACATCACCACCTTACGACCTTCAAAAGCGCTGCCCATAACGGCCCATTGGCTGGCTCCGTGCATCAGGGGCGCTAATGGCATCAAACAGGCCTGGTAGGCTGCGCCTCGATCAATCACCTCATCGGGATGCTTAACGGCCTCACCAGTAACCAAATCAATACCGCCACCCAATGCAAAAAAGACATCCTCATGCCGCCAGACCACGCCCTTTGGCATACCGGTCGTGCCACCTGTGTAAATCATGTACTTGTCATCACCGGAGCGTGACTCAAACGCTCGCTGATTTGATTGCGATGCAATCGCAGACGCATAATCTGCTGAATCCAATATGTTTTCGACATCGGTTCCATCATCTACACACACGCTGAATTGAAGGTCTGGCAGTGCATCCTTCACTTGCGCGATCGAAGGGCCAAACTGACGTTGATATACCATGGCTTTCAAATCAGCGTTGCGGAACAGATACGCTAACTCATCATTCACATAGCGGTAATTGATATTGATCCAGACAGCTCGTAGTTTGAAAACAGCCCAGAGCGTTTCAACCCATTCGACACAGTTGTAGGCATAGATACCAACATGATCATCCTTGCCGATACCTTGTGAAGCAAGATAGTGCGCCAGTTGGTTGCTGCGCTCGTCCATCTCTCGATAGGTGCGGCGTATTCCATCTGCCACGAGGTATTCACGATCAGGGTAGCGATCGACAGCACGTTCAAAGATATCTGCCAGGTTATATTCCATTCGATTCCTTCCTTAATGATTTGGCGATGAGAATTATCTTAACGCTGAAAAACCCGGTAAAGAACCATCAATTTGGATGACAAGCGCGAAAATCGTTAACAGGAAGGATGTTCCAACAAGAATGCTCAAGCCTCAATTCACAGAATTCAGGCAAAAGGGTCAGGGCAAATGCGACACAAGGGGAACGGCCACATAAGCCCTGAAACGGTTAAGATGTTAAAACAACGACGACATCTAAAAATACGTACGTCAGCATCTGAGCCATGACGCATTGCGCGGAGATATTCCACTGCAGAGGCTCTTTCTCTAGATGCAAAAGATGCAAAGCGCTTGCCGCCCGCTCGTCTTACTGTCGAGGCATGCAAATTAATCAAAACACTCCGCAACAAATTATGCGCAGCGCGAAGCAATAACACGTAACTCGCTAGTTTGGCTTTGAGCAAACTGATTGCTGCTGAGATCAAACCGAGATAACCACTGCTCCAATCGTTCGCCAGAGGCAGATAGTGCTGAATCAACCCCTCGAATTAGGTCGTATTCAGACGTTTGCACAGCTAATGCACGGAATCGCGTTACCATATGCCGACGTAGTTTGACGCCTCTGTGAGGCTCTCCTAACACCATGAGCAAGTAGGTTAATTCGGTTGCTGTATTGGCAAATCGCCGCTCAGCGACCGGATTGTCAGGATCGGTATCCAACAAGATATTTGCTGCTTCAAGCGCGTGGTAGTAGGCTTTTCTGGCACCTTGGTAGTCACTTTTTGCAATGCGCTGTCGCGCATAAATCAATGAACAGGCAGCGTAGTATCGAGCATCTTGCAGGGATGATATCAATAACGAGCGGTGCTTTTTCGACAAGGATTCCGCCAATGAACCGTTCATTACGCTGCATCCTTTTCTGCGACTTCTAACACCAACTGATCAACCCATTGTTCTATGCGCTGGTCTGTTAATTCAAACTGCTGATCTTCATCAATAGCGAGGCCGCAAAACTCAGATTTATCAGCATTCGCAGCGCGCGACTCTTCGAAATCATACCCATCGGTTGACCAATGGCCAATTAACTGTCCACCGGCGCTGCTGACATGGTCTCGCAACCACCCCATCGCATCAACGAAGTAATCGCCGTAGCCGAATTGATCGCCCAGACCAAATAGAGCAACCGTTTTACCCGTTAAATCAACCGCTCGCAGCTGATCATTAACTCTATCCCATTCACTTTGAATACCGCCAAAATCCCATGTTGGTATCCCCAAGATCAGCAACTCATAGTCTTGCAACTGACTGACCTCGGATTGGCTGATGTCATGCATTTCAACAGCACAGCCAACATTCGCTAGGTTTTCAGATATCTTATCCGCAATTTCTTCCGTATTGCCGGTATCCGTTCCGTAGAAAAGCCCTGTTTTGAGCGCATCAATCCGCATCGCCAACCTCTTATCATTGTGTAAATGCCGACGCCCGAGCCAGCGTAATGTTGTTGTTAATATTAAACGTGATGTCGTTGACGACATCGTTGCCGAATTAGCCAACAAACAACCGGCTATATACCGCCCTGCGTGAGCTTCGCCGGATCAAGCAACCTCTCGAGTTCTTCACGAGTCAGAGTGGTGTTCTCCAGCGCCACATCAATCACTGGCCGTTGCTCGCGATACGCTTGCTTGGCAATTTCTGCCGCCTTCAGATAGCCAATAATCGGGTTTAATGCGGTAACAAGAATCGGATTACGCGCCAACGCCTGAGTGATATTGGTTTCATTAACGTTGAAAGTGGCAATGGCTTTATCGGCCAGAAGTCGGCTCACATTCGCTAATAGTTCGATGCTCTCCAGTAGGTTATGCGCGATCAACGGCAACATAACATTCAGCTCGAAGTTACCGCTTTGGCCAGCCACCGTGATCGTCGTATCGTTACCTATCACCTGCGCAGCAACCATCGCAGCGGCTTCAGGAATTACCGGGTTAACCTTACCCGGCATAATGGATGACCCCGGCTGTAGAGCTTCCAATTCAATCTCGCCCAAACCTGCCAGCGGCCCGGAATTCATCCAACGTAAATCATTCGCAATTTTCATCATTGATACAGCCACCGTCTTTAACTGGCCCGAAACAGCCACGGCGGTATCCTGAGTACCAATACGACTAAAAAGATTCTCTGCCGGTGTAAAACACAGGCCAGTGCGTTCCGTCAGCTTGCGCCCAAACGTCAGCGAAAAATCCGGATGCGCATTAATGCCTGTCCCCACCGCAGTACCGCCCTGTGCAAGCGCTTGTAACGATGGCTGCAGGTATATTAACTGCGTTACATTTTGAGAAATCTGATCAGCCCAGCTCAGCAAGCTCTGGCTAAGGCGCACTGGCATCGCATCCATTAAATGGGTTCGGCCCGTTTTCACGTATTGATCAACACGGGTCGCTTTGTCTCGAATGGTTTCTTCGAGGTGAATAAGCGCCGGCAACAAATGGCGCTCAAGCTCGCAGGCAGCACTAATATGAATCGTGCTGGGGATAATGTCGTTGCTACTCTGCCCGCAATTGACGTGGTCGTTGGGGCTGACCGTATCGCCATAAAACCCTGACGCTAATGTCGCCAGTACTTCATTTGCATTCATGTTGGAGCTGGTACCCGAGCCTGTTTGAAAAACATCGACCGGGAAATGATTCATGACATCTGGGCTATTCAACAGTTGGTCCACCGCCTGACAAATCGCCTCTCCCATCGGTGCAGGTATTTGCTCCAACTCCGCATTTGCCAATGCTGCCGCGGCTTTTGCCTGCAACAATGCACGCACAAATGCATCAGGCATACGCTTCTGACTCACCGGGAAATTATTAATGGCCCTTTGCGTTTGTGCGGCATACAACGCGTCTGCTGGGACTTGCAGCTCACCCATACTGTCTTTTTCAATTCGGGTAGACATGATGATTCCTCAAGTGGGTTTAGTGAAAGTGATGGCTGATAACGCGCAGCTCTTCAAATAACGCCATAACCTGTGATCGCTTTAAATCAGTATTGGCAATATTCATCATATGAACCAATGGTCGATTGATATGATCAAGGCAAACAGAACGCCAATGGTCAGGAACCAACGAATCTGCGTAAGTATCAAGCAACAGTTGAAATTGACCGTGATAAATTTGCCAAAGCTTGTCGGCCGAATCTTCACTGCCTCTGATTTCTCGGCTCATCCACGACAAAATCAGTGAGGGATTATCCTCCTCAATACCATGGCGTATTGCATAGCGCATCAACACCAGCAAGGACTCTTCATAAGCGATTTTACTGACGGGCATACTCATGGCCTGTTAGATTCCCCCAAGGCGATAATTTCACGGTTAATGATCAAGTTGGCATTATTTATAGATGATAATGATTATCATTACAATAAAATTTACAATTAATCACACTTGGCGAATCACAGTCAATGATCACCCTTTCGATAATGCTTTTTTGCACCGATCTCAAAGATTATTGAAAACTGTCAGTCAGGATTAATACCCGAAAGTAGGAGGCACAGCAGATAGGAGGAAAGGAAAAAATGCACGAACATGTGATGTGCAGACCACATCCACTAAAGCACCCAGGCCAGTATGTTTCTCATCGATGCTCTAGCAATGAGCACCACCAGCCAAGGGAAAATGCTATCGGAGACTAAACAAAAAATCAGTGCAATGGGTTGATCTTCGCCAACGCAACACGCGAAAACGGTGCCGGTAACATGCACTGGTCGCCACCATCGCCAAAACGCTCGAGCAGATCATAGCCATCGAGGTCTTCAAGCAGGGTGAGGCCACATTCTTCCAGAAGATCTGGCAAGGTATCCGGGTTAAACCCGCAAACCCAAGGTTCCCCCGCTCTTTCAACCTCGGCACGCACCCGCTGGTAGGCTTTCCACTTGGCAGANCCCGCTTCAGCACCCGTTAACAGGCAGTCGTCGATATAGCTAAATGCCAAATAGCCGCCTGCCGGTGCCAGATTCGAAAATTGTCGAAACATCTCAATATTGACATCACGCGGCAGATATAAGGTAACGCCCAACCAAGAAAAGAAGGCTTTCTTATCCAGGTTAAAACCGCCAGAAACCAATGACTGACGCAAATTCGATTGCGTAAAGTCAGCAGCCACAAAATGCAAGTTTGATGGCGTACGAATACCACTAGTTTCCAACCGCTCTTGTTTATATTGCTGCGTGTCTGGCAGATCAACCTCAAACAGGTTTAAGCGTTCCATCATCGATGGATAACGCCAGGCGAATGCGTCAAAGCCTGCCCCCAGCAACACATACTGCATAATATCTTCATCGAGGGTGCGAAACAGCGCATCTTCGGTAAAACGTTCACGCATAACTATTGCGGCATAACTGGGGTGGTGTTGTAGGTAATCATCCATCGATGCACTGCCCAGCCGTTGCATCTCAGGTAAAAGTACCCGCCGCACCTGCTTACGCATAGATGACGATACAAACACGTCCGACCAAGCATCGTGAAGCAAAGGATCAGGTGCATGATGTGAATGAACAGAACGGATCAGTGACACAGCCATCGCTGTGGTGCTCACCGCTTTAACCGCATTAGCAGACATTGCCATGTGTTGTCTCCTCGACGAACAATCAACGAGTTTGACATCAATTCTCGCCGGAGATTCGCCAAAAATAATGGCGCTACTATTCATACAAACCAGATAGTGTTTGCGACCTGATCTCCCACAGGCATTCCGAGACCTAACGCACAAACTCAGCAATTGAGTATTACCGAACAATTCAAAAAGTTAATAGCGCCTGATTTCAAAGGAACCGTCATATCAATGTTGATGTCACAGAATCCGCCCTACCCTATAAAATAATCGGATCAAGCATATGCAAACGATATGCAAACAGACTTATGAATCTGCTCTGAGTAGCGGTATCTCTTTAGGCGCAAGCTCGTTCAACTATGCACCGGGAGAAACGTCAAGTTTGAATCTGCACTACACCGAGGCCAGTTCATCAGCGAGTGCGGCCTTAGATACAATCCGCGATTTTTCAGGCATGTTTCAGCACAGCGAATTAGCGGATTTTTTCTGGCCTGGATGGGATCCCGCCAACTCTACCCAAATTATTCTTGCCAGTAAGGATGCTCAAGACCTCGGATCAATTATCTACTGCCGTGAGGCAGTCAATCTCAAGGTGCTTTTTCTTTCTGTATTTCGCAACCCAAAACTTCAACCGACTCGCGGCTTGGGAACACTACTCATGCAATGCATGTTTGATATCGCAATGATCGAAGAAATGGAAGGCATCATACTCAGCCATACATCGAGCAGCAGAGCGTTTTACGAAAAACTCGGGATGATATCTGGAGCCGGCAATAGCAAGGCCAACATGAGCCCAGATCAACGGCAATTGCGACGACACAAATACATGTTTACCAAAACGGGTAGAAAACACGTCGATCTCACAGAAACGGTCAACATCGAAGGACGAGGAAAATCCGTATCCAAATCATCTCGCCAAGGGTTTTATGAGGTGTAACAAGCACCAAGGCTCTCACCATAAACACACATCAACACGCATAAAAAAACCCGCAACAAGGCGGGCTTTTTATCGCTTATCTAGCGCCGATATCAGCGCCAAACGCGAGAACTGTAACAAAAAATATTACAGCGCAGATTCCAGCTCAGGAACCGCATCAAACAAGTCAGCAACCAAACCGTAATCAGCTACCTGGAAGATAGGTGCTTCTTCGTCTTTGTTGATCGCAACGATGACTTTAGAGTCTTTCATACCTGCCAAGTGCTGGATCGCACCGGAGATACCAACTGCAACGTACAGATCTGGAGCAACGATTTTACCCGTTTGACCAACTTGCATGTCGTTTGGTACGAAGCCTGCGTCCACAGCCGCACGAGATGCGCCAACAGCGGCACCCAGTTTGTCAGCAACTTTGTACAACATTTCGAAGTTGTCGCCATTCTGCATACCACGACCACCAGAGATAACGATCTTCGCAGATGTCAGCTCAGGACGATCAGATACAGCCAGCTCTTCTTTAACGAATGCAGAGATGCCAGCATCTTGCACTGAATCAACCGCTTCAACAGCCGCAGAGCCGCCTTCAGCAGCAACAGCATCAAATCCGGTTGCACGTACAGTGATAACTTTGATTGCATCAGTAGATTGAACGGTTGCAATAACGTTACCTGCGTAGATTGGACGCTTGAAAGTATCAGCGCTAACCACGTCAGAAATCTCAGAAATCTGAGCAACGTCTAACAAAGCAGCTACGCGTGGCAACGTGTTTTTACCCGTTGTTGTCGCTGCAGCCAGAATGTGTGTGTACTCTTTGCCCAGCTCAGCAACCAACAAGCTAACGTTTTCAGCCAGTTGATGCTCGTATGCTGCGTTATCAGCAACCAGTACTTTAGCAACACCGTCAGCTTTAGCAGCTGCTTCAGCAGCAGCAGCACAGCCAGCACCTGCTACTAATACAGTGATATCACCACCGATTTCTTTAGCAGCAGCGATGGTGTTCAGAGTAGCGCCTTTCAAAGAGGCATTATCGTGTTCTGCAATTACTAAAATGCTCATTCTTAGATCACCTTCGCTTCAGTTTTCAGTTTATCAACCAGCTCAGCAACAGTCTCAACCTTGATACCAGCTTGACGTTCTGCTGGTGGTTCAACCTTAAGCGTTTTAACACGTGGCGCAGCGTCTACACCCAGCTCTTCAACAGTCAAAACATCAAGCGGCTTTTTCTTGGCTTTCATGATGTTTGGCAGAGATGCGTAACGAGGTTCGTTCAAACGCAAATCAGTAGTAACAACTGCAGGCAGGTTCAACGCAACAGTTTGCAAACCACCGTCGATTTCACGAGTAACGTTTGCTTTACCGTCTTCGATAACAACTTCAGAAGCAAAAGTACCCTGAGCCATACCAGTCAACGCAGCTAGCATCTGACCAGTTTGGTTGTTGTCGCCATCAATAGCCTGCTTACCCAGGATAACCAGATCAGGAGATTCTTTTTCAACAATAGCTTTCAGCAATTTGGCAACAGCGAGTGGCTGAAGCTCTTCAGAAGTTTCAACCTGAATACCGCGGTCTGCGCCCAGCGCCAGAGCAGTACGAATTTGCTCCTGACACGGTTTTTCACCCAGAGATACAGCAATAACTTCAGTCGCTACACCTTTCTCTTTCAGACGAACCGCTTCTTCTACAGCGATTTCACAGAATGGGTTGATTGACATTTTTACGTTTGCCAGATCAACGCCTGAACCGTCACTTTTTGGTCGAACTTTAACGTTGTAATCGACCACACGCTTAACTGCGACAAGAACCTTCATAGATTGCTCTCAATGTATGGGTTGTTGAATGCATGTATTGAACCTTAATAAAACGCTCAATACGCCTAATTTCGGCCGCATATACTGAACCTTTCACTGCCCTAGGTCAATAGCACTAAGTGCCACGATAATGACGAATTCGGCCAATTCTTTTGGCAAAAAATGCTTCGATCTTCTGCGTTATTACTTACGTTTGGTCCGATCTTTTCGACTTCTATCCCGCTTCGGAATTTAAAATTGCTATCAAAACTTAGAAAAAGATATAATGCGCGCCCGTAATTCGGTACACATTGGCATATATAAGCCACTCATAACGCATAAATTCAACAACTTACGAGGTGCTCACTGTGGAACGAGAATATATGGAATACGACGTTGTCATTGTTGGCGCAGGCCCTTCAGGCCTTGCCGCGGCATGTCGCATCCGTCAACTGAGTGAAGAAACCGGCAAGGACATCAGCGTTTGTGTTGTTGAAAAAGGCTCTGAAGTGGGTGCCCACATCCTCTCTGGCGCAGTTTTTGAACCCCGCGCCTTGAACGAACTGTTCCCTGATTGGAAAGAAAAAGGCGCGCCACTGAACACAGAAGTGACCGGTGACGAGATCTTTATGTTCACCAATGCCGAAAAAGCCATCAAAGTGCCTAACGCCTTAGCACCCAAAACCATGCACAACCACGGCAACTACATTATCAGCCTGGGTAACCTGTGCCGTTGGTTAGCTGAGCAAGCCGAAAACATGGGTGCAGAAATCTACCCGGGCTTCGCAGCATCTGATGTTCTTTATAATGAAGAAGGCCAAGTTGCCGGTATCGTCACCGGTGATATGGGTATTGCCGAAGATGGCAGCCACAAAGACAGTTACATGCCAGGCATGGAGCTGCGTGCCAAGTACACCCTGTTCTCCGAAGGTTGTCGCGGTCACCTAGGCAAGCGTCTGATCGAGAAATTCAACCTTGATGAAGGCAAAAACCCACAGCACTACGGTATCGGTATTAAGGAGCTGTGGACCATCCCTGAAGATAAACACCGCGAAGGCTTGGTTATGCACACCATGGGCTGGCCTCTACAAGAAAGCGGCGTATTGGGGGGCTCCTTCCTCTACCACATCGAAAACAATCAGGTTGCTATCGGCCTTATCACTGACCTGTGCTACGACAACCCACACGTTAGCCCATTTGAAGAATTCCAGCGTTACAAAACCCACCCTGAAGTGGCCAAGTTCCTAGAAGGCGGCGAACGAGTAAGCTACGGCGCACGTGCTATTGCTAAAGGCGGCCTGCAGTCGTTACCTAAAATGAGCTTCCCGGGCGGTCTGTTGATTGGTTGTGATGCTGGTACACTGAACTTTGCAAAAATCAAAGGCAGCCATACCGCGATGAAATCCGGCATGCTAGCTGCTGAAGTTGTTCACAAAGCGGTTACTGACGGTGAGAAAACCGGTCAGGAACTGGCAGAATATAAAGATGCTTTCGAAAGCAGCTGGTTGTATGAAGAATTGCACACACAGCGCAACTTCGGCCCTGCACAGCATAAATGGGGCAACTTTGTTGGCTCTGCATATTCCTTTGTAGATCTGAACATATTTGGCGGAAAACTGCCGTGGACCTTGACTGACACTAAGCCAGACTATGCCACCATGAAGCCTGCGGCGGAATGCAAAAAGATCGATTACCCGAAGCCTGACGGTAAATTGAGTTTTGATCGCCTGTCGTCAGTATTCCTGTCGAACACCAACCACGAAGAAGATCAACGATGCCACCTGACATTGAAAGATCCTGACGTGCCAATGAAACACAACCTGCCTGTTTACGATGAGCCTGCTCAGCGTTACTGCCCTGCTGGTGTTTACGAGATCGTTGAAAATGAAGCTGGCGAGAAGAACTTCCAGATCAATGGCCAGAACTGCGTTCACTGTAAAACCTGTGATATCAAGGATCCTACCCAGAACATCGTTTGGGTAACTCCTGAAGGTTTTGGCGGCCCGAACTACCCGAACATGTAACCCATATTCGGATAAACAAAACGGCTATTCCTTTGGGGTAGCCGTTTTTTTTCGTCTATTGTTTCTCGCTACTATTTGTTCCTCACCACTCGAGTTATACCGTAACGCTTCCCTTCTATTCTATATTAAGGCCCTGCCACCCTGCTCTCGGTATTTGTCAAAGCTGACAGAGCTAGGCTTCGCTCACAAGCAATGGGCGTGTAACCATCTAAACTGACGGAAACAAACACACGCTGTAAGCTAACTGAACGAACTGAGAGGCAAGCTGATGATGTCATTTAACGGCTACGACTGGCATAGCTTCCTACCAGATCCCCGAATCGGGCTTCGAGCCGTTTTACTGCCATTGCTGCTGTTAATTGCCAGTAGTACGTTATCTGAAAATGCCCAACCTTGGCTAACGCTGCCGCCCACACCAAGCCTGCCTCAATCTGAACAGCAAGGTTACATCGACTCCAACCATAGCCGCATATGGTATAGCGAATTTGGCGAAGGCGAGCCAATTGTTTTATTGCATGGTGGATTCGCTAACGCTGACTACTTCGGCAACCTTATTCGCACACTCGCGACCCGCTACCGCGTTATTGCCATTGATAGCCGCGGGCAAGGACGCAGTGATTTGGGCAGCGAAGCACTCACCTACGCCTTGATGGAAACCGACATCATTCACGTTATGGATCACCTCAGCGTCCAAAAGGCTGCTGTCATCGGTTGGAGTGACGGCGCGATTCTCGGTCTCAAGCTGGCTATCGACCACCCAAACAGGCTCACTCGTGTCTTTGCTTTTGCGGCTAATACTCGCCCTAATGCGATCAAAGACACGTCGAAGAGCACTGTTTTTAATGAATTTTTGAAACGCACTCAACAAGAGTACAAATATCTCTCACCAACCCCCCAGAGCTTCCCGGCACTCAGAAACGCGATAACCCGAATGTGGCGCACCCAGCCAGACATAACCCAAGCACAACTGATGTCGATTCAAACACCGGTTTGGATTGTTGATGGCCAGTATGACGAAGCGGTGCAACGGCAAAATCAGGTCTTGATGGCGCAAACGATTCCGGCGGCCACGCTCGTGATTATTCCCGACACCAGCCATTTCGCTTTCTTACAAAACCCACCGCTATTTGATTGTTACGTTCTGGCCTTTCTTGCTGAGAAACTGCCAGTAACATGCACTCCCAAAACCCAAGCGAGCGCAACAGAGGCTCCGCAATAGTCATCGACCTTCACGACCCCTACCCAAGAATCCAACCTGAGAACCCGGCCCAAGGAAAACGCTCTATGAAAAAACTCAATATTTACGCCGATTCCACAGAAGCCATCAATGGCACGGACAATACCCAATGGAGCGCTTTATTTGATCATGAGCCACTCGCTAATCTGGCAAGAATTCGTCTTCAACCGGGAATAGTGCAAGACCGCCACTTCCACCGTAACGGTGCGGATATTTTTATCGTCATTGAAGGGCAAGGCCGTTTGATCTATGGCGATATCAACACAAAAACGGAGGAGCTGATTGAAGAAAAATCACTTGAGGTTGCACGTGGTGATGTGTATTTCATCGATCCGTTCCAGATGCATGCATTGGAAAACACAGGTAAAAACGATCTCGTCTGGCTAAATATTGCACCTGGCGAGCACGGTGACATCGATTGTATTTATATGCGCTGAACGCGCACAAACCCTTTTGCCAGTAGCCTTACCGCTGACGGCAGGGTTATAGAAACCGGCTGACTTCGCATACCCTCCCACCATTAAACCGACTTACACCCGAGCGACCGCAGGTCGTTCGTCGCAGGCATACTCAGCAGCCCACTTCTGGTTTTACTATTCTTAACATTCCACTGTCTATTTCAAATCCGAGGGATCTGTCATGAAGAACGTGACCAGAGCTTGGATAGCCGCTGCAGCAGTCGTGCTGTCCGCAGGTTGTGAAGATGACAATAATAATGGATCGTCAAAAACTGTTTCTGTTACCGGTAAAGTCATGGACGGGAGTTTAATGAACGCTCGCGTCTGGCTCGATTGTAATGGAGATACCATGCACAACGACAACGAGCCGTCGGCAACGTCAGATACCCAAAGCCGTTATCTTATTCCTGATGTACCGGTAGCCAAAGCTGAATCCTGCCCAAAAATGGCACAAGTCAGCACCAGTACACAGGATATGTCATAGGGTGAACCCATCGAGAAACCTTACCGGATGAGCGCACCATCCAGTTATAGCAACATCACCCCCATGACAACGATGGTGCAAAATTACGTATCCGAAGGGATGCCTCTGGCAGAAGCGGAAGCGATCACACAGGAACGTTTCAAAACCTCGGCATCCCCATCAATCGACTACATGGAAACAATGACAACTGCTGACATTAACAGCAACCAGTTTCGTGAAGCCATGTATCTGCAACGTGTTGCCAATATTACATCGGCCATGATGGGCACCAACGCCAAAATCATCAACGATATGGATAGCGAGGATGAAATAACACCCAAAGCGTCACTCTCCGTTAATATCATCCAGCATGATGGTTGAAGACATCGCCGCCCTCGAATTCGAAGACCTTATCGACAATCAAACACCCTTCGACCCAACCAATATGGAAGAGCCGTATCGCAAAGCCCCCACGTTTACCGCAAGACGTGGCGCAGGATCAGGCAACTTTTTCAATACCAATCAACAAAACCTTGGGCGCTCAATTAGCCGATCAACAGTATCACCAGCGGTTGCTGAGCTGCTGGACTTCCACTCATTGATATTTCGCTACCTGCTGGCATTACCGATTCCGATGCAGGCAATAATGACTGCAGATGCCGATGGTATTTTCGGACTCGCGATTCCCGGCCGCCATATCGGCCGTGATGGCAATCGCCGTGTTGTTCGCCCCACGTTTGAAGAGCCCATTATCAATGCGACAATGCAAATCGGGTAACAATGCGACGCTCTATATTGCACGGAAGCTCGTTACGCACCAGCGAAGGCCCCTACATGATCGGCATGCGCGATATGATCAATGCGAGGGTACTAACACGCTCTGGTTGGCAAACCGTTGGCAACGACTTTACAACCAACATCATAAAGCCAGACCCAATGGTGAGATAGTCCACCGACCTCGGCCAGAGGTACCTGAAGGCCGGATATGTTGCAAAACTCAGCAGCAGTGTTTGTTCGATTCCTTGTCGATCCGATGCTGTTGCTGTGCGCACATCGACCATATTTCTGTTCCCTTCTTTTTCAGCGCGCTCTAGATCTACGCCGTCTTACCGATGCGAGATCTATTCACGCAAGGCCTATTTCATTGGTTCATGAGGGCGAATTTTCCGCAATATTAGGTACTACGTCCGGGGTTTGCCAAGCTACACGACAAACTACAAAAGCCAGCAGACTTACTACAACGCCAACAACATTGCCGGTTAAATGGAATGGTTCACCGAGGATCGTGGACCAGATCAACATGGATACCCCACCTGCGCAGGCTGACGCATAAAACTCTCGTTTACCCGTGCGCCACCCAAAGATAACCGCGACCAGAGGAACAAGTATCACTGGCGACCACATGTTGTAGGCATAGACCAGAATATCCAGAATATTTTTGACGCTGAAGGCGATCGCGATAGCGCCTAAACCCACAAACAGGGCAACACAGCGTGCCAACAGCAATACGGCTTTATGAGATAGGTTATCGCGTTTGTAGAGCGGCAAGAATATATCATTGGTAAACGCAATAGCCGCTGCATTCAAGAAACCTGCAGCAGATGACATGATGATGGCCAGCAAACTCGCGATAACCAAGCCTTTCAAGCCCACAGGCATGGCGTGATCAACCACATAAGGTACAGCCAGATTGGCATTGATATCCGGATTCATCACCAAGGCAATAAGCCCAATAGCACCTGAGATTAAAAAGATCGGCACGGATATCAAACCCGAAATCAATGTTGCCCATAACGTCTCGCGAGATGTTCTCGCCATAAACAGACGCTGCACATAGGGCGGAACCAAGATTTCACCGAAGAAGAAGGTCAACATCAAAGCAAACAACGCCCAACCGCCATCAGGCCCGAGAAATGGATTAATCGAGGCCGCAGGCACAGACGCCGCCACGTTATGCCAGCCACCAACAGCATGTAATCCAAAGAAAAACGCGAGCGGAATACCGATCATCAAAATGCAAAATTGCAGCACATCGGTATACACAACGCTACGCATACCACCCAACGCTGCATAAGCGATCATGACACCGTAACCGGCCAGCAACCCATAGAATTGGCTAATTCCGAAAAACGTCGTGAACAATGCACCAATCGCACTCACCTGCGCACCGAGAATACCGGTACATATCAGCACAGAGAACACACCCGTAATCATCTTGGCACGCAAGCCGTAGCGCTTTTCCATGATATCGCCGACAGAATGGCAATCATTAAAGGCATCCATACGGGGCGCAATAAACAAGGCGACCATGATTTCCTTGAGAGAAAACCCCAGCAGGCCGTAGGCGTAGATCATGCCGATATCATAAACCTTTGAGGCGTTACCCAAGGTATAACCGCCGCCCACAAAGCTCGCCGTCAGCGTCGCGCAGATGGCAAATACGCTAAATGATCGCTGCCAGACAGAATATTCACTGAATGTGCGAATATCTCGCCCACAGTAATAGCCAATAAACAGATTGGCCACCAAAAACGCCACAATGATTGATATATCAAGCACAAATAGGCCTCAAAATCAGAACACGTGGAGTTTCAGACACAACCGGAGCGCAAATAATTCAACATTTCGTCGAATATCACAGAGTTATCACCACGACATCACCTAACGATATCAATCGTTCTTAAGTAGTGCCGCTGGTCGTCAAACACTGGCGTGGAGCCAGTGTGTTCGTAACATCGATCCAATACAGGAGCCCTTTTAACCTGAATTATTCGCCCGAGTTAACAACTATAAATAAAGCCAGGAACCCATAGTGGCCGCACCAAAGACGATTATTCTCGCCAGACCCCACCCCTTTATTGTTGATGACATGACTGCATTCTTAACAACACAAGGATATGACCCCCTCGTTTGCCGCGAGGACAAAACACTCAACCACGCTAATGCCACCGTCGCACACGGTGCCATAGTTTCAACCGCACTTAACGCCATGGTCAGCTATAGCGTGCGCGAAACCATAGATATTCTGCACCAGAAGAAACCGGGCTTACCGATCGTATTAGCAACCTTGCTGTCTGTTGAGCTGGCCGAAAAACAATTTAGTACCACCATTGCAGTAGAAGATGAAAAGCTCATCACCTGCGACAGAGAGTCACTCACATCACCCTGGCTTGGTATGCCCAATGGCTATCTTCTGTTAACCCGCGATGATCTGCTCAACAACAGCGCACTAGTGCAGCCACTGATCGAGCGTCACTTCCGCTAGTAGCCGGTGTGACGCACATCAGCAGCAATTAGCTCACCGAAGACAGTTTCAAGCCCGCTAACCCGACAACAACCAAAACCAGGCTTATCAACCGCATTGGGGTCACTGATTCACCCAGCCAAACCATACCGGCGATAGCGGTGCCAACAGCACCGATACCCACCCAAATCGCGTAGGCGGTGCCTAGAGGTAATTGCTTCAGGGCGAGGCTTAGCAGCCCCAAACTAATCGCCATCGACACAACGGTGAATATTGAGGGATACAAACGCGTAAAACCATCTGAGTACTTAAGACCAATGGCCCAACCGATTTCAAACAGCCCTGCAAACAAAAGAATAATCCAAGACATAACGACCTCCAAAACAATCGTAAGGGGTCGTCCCCGAATGGTTGGCAGCCAAGAGGTCGTCCTCATGGCTTTGTTGATGTGATCGCTCTTTCTCTTTCCCTCCCTCTCTATTAGGGTAGGGTTTCAACACAACAAACCTACGATCACAGAAAATTATGGGTTCGCCTGCGCACTAATAGCCGGTAATTCTGAGACATCTTCAAACGAGAATCGATCCAGATCCACCACTGCCGACCACGCTTTACCCTCTTTGACATACAACAGCATCAGACGGTCGTCATCAACCCAGTCCCTGCCGATAACCTTAGTGACATCAGTAACCAGCTCAGTATATTCGCTGCCATCCGGGTGCGATAAACCAATGGTTATCGTGTCTTCGTAGGATAACCGCTGATCGTTATTGGTATCCGTTTTAACCACTTGATAAATCACTGCCTTGACCGGTACATCACTACGATAAGAATTATCAGCCAAAAAAGCATATTCAAGAATCAAGAAATCGGTGCGATCAAACAACCACTGCTTTTCGTCAGATTTAGCACGAATAAATAACAGATCTCGAACGGACACCGGGTTTTTCTTGAAATAAGAAGCACCGATATTCTTGCCCGACTGCAGCGGCACCACAACGACGGCATGACCATCAATTTGGCGCGGTAACCCGTAATCCCAACCGGATATTGCCGGCGTTTCCACATCCGTATTCACGACGTTTGTAACGACTCTCTCCCGGGTCGCGTCACGAATCACGTGGTAACTCGCAAACAACAATAACGCCAATGCCAAAACCCCAGCCAAGGCGATAACCACAGCATTGAATTGCCACACCCTGTGAAAAAATCGATTACTTTCCATCTTATATAACCCGTTAGTTGGTCGTCCTGATAGGGAAACAACATTGTCGCTGCTCCCGATAGACAATGACACGGTTTCCGATACCGCTAAATGTGACGGCTATCTCAGTTCAGTTTCGCACACAGAATCAGTTTTTGGTATGACTGCGTTCATTACCTCTAAAACAGTAAAAAATCACCCAATAAAAATGTTAGATATTCCGCAAATATCGGCCTACACACCAGTATTCACGCGAGTATTTCTCTGAGTGATGGTAGTTATACAGCGACTGAATTATACGCTCTTGAAATCAGCAGATACCATTCAAACACATTAGAGCAATAAGTATGCGAGGCGCTGATTATGACTTACATCGATATCCATGGTTTGAAGATTGACGAGGCTCTGCACCGGTTCATCATCAACGAAGTGATGCCGGGGGTCGGACTATCGGAGCAACAGATTTTTCAAGGGCTCAGTCGTGTGGTCACCTCACTGGCTGATGAAAATCACGCCTTACTGAATAAACGTGCCGAATTACAGGGCATGATCGATGCTTGGCATCGCAAGCGCAAACACGATTATTCGATGGATGAATATCAGGCCTTCTTGCGCACCATTGGATATCTGGAAGCTGACACCAATGACTTCACGATAGAGACCACAGATGTCGACGACGAAGTTGCCCGCATTGCCGGCCCGCAGCTAGTCGTACCGGTAAAAAACGCGCGCTATGCCATTAATGCAGCCAATGCGCGCTGGGGCAGTCTTTATGATGCACTGTATGGCACTGATGCCATGGACAACACAACCACATGTCAAAACGGCTTCGATACTGCCCGAGCAGCGCGCGTAGTGAACGCTGCAAAATCGCGACTGGACGAAATCCTACCACTCGAGGAAGGCAGCCACCATGACGTTAACCGTTACTACTTCGGCAACGGTAAACTCTGTGCCGTGCTAGCCAATGGCGACATCGCTAACCTGTTTGATGAACGCCAATACGCGGGTTACAGCGGTGAACCCTTGCACCCTGATGAACTGCTGTTCCGTAATAACGGCTTACATATTGCTCTGGTATTCGACGAAAACCACCCCATCGGAGCCAAAGACCGCGCCAACATCTGCGACATCGTGCTCGAATCAGCCATCACTACCATTCAGGATTGCGAAGACTCTGTCGCGGCGGTGGATGCAAACGACAAAATCGACTGTTACCGCAATTGGTTAGGTTTGATGAAAGGAAATCTTAGCGCCACTGTTGATAAAGGTGACGTAGCAATTGAACGCCATTTGACCGGCGATAAAACCTATATCGACGCCGTGGGTAATACGATCTGTGCCAAAGGCCGCAGCCTGATGTTTGTGCGTAACGTGGGCCTTCATATGTTCACCGATATGGTGCTGACCGAAGACGGCAGCAATGCGCCGGAGGGTTTGATTGACGGCTTCATCACCACATTAATTGGCCTGCATGACGTAAAAGGCAACTCGGCGCACCGTAATTCCGATCACGGCAGCATATACATCGTAAAACCCAAATTGCATGGCAGTCAGGAAGTGGATTTCGCCTGCCGTACCTTCGACCTTATCGAATCCGTACTGGGGCTTCAGCAACACACCATCAAAATGGGCTTAATGGATGAAGAACGTCGTACATCCGCCAACCTCAAACAATGTATTTATGCAGCTCGACAACGCATTGTTTTCGTTAATACCGGCTTTTTAGACCGTACCGGTGACGAGATTCATACCTCGATGGAAGCCGGCGCCTTTTTACCCAAAGATGCAATGAAAAAGACGCCGTGGATTCACGCGTATGAATCACGTAATGTCGATATTGCGTTGGCCTGCGGCTTCCGCAATCGTGCGCAAATCGGTAAGGGAATGTGGCCTAAACCGGATCAAATGGCCGATATGATACGTGAAAAATCCGCACATCCTAAAGCCGGGGCGACCTGTGCCTGGGTACCCTCACCAACCGCAGCAACCCTGCATGCATTGCACTACCACTGGATAGACGTTAAAGACGTGCAACGCGACATGATTGCGCATCCGCAGAATGATTCAGGTTTGGATGCTCTACTAACCGTTCCGGTGCTGTGCGAACCGCTAGCAGCAGACGCCATTCGTGAAGAGATCGATAACAATATCCAGGGCATCCTCGGTTATGTATCACGCTGGATTGATCAAGGTATCGGGTGTTCGAAAGTGCCGGACATCCATAACGTTGGCCTAATGGAAGATCGCGCAACTCTGCGTATCTCCAGCCAGTATTTGTGCAACTGGTTACACCACGGCCTATGCACAGAAAATGATATTCGCGACGCCATTGGGCGTATGGCTAAAGTGGTCGATCAACAGAATGCGAGCGATACAAGTTATCTGCCGCTTTTGCCGGATATCGGGAATATTGTGCATCGACCCGCTCTGCACGCGGCCTTGGAGTTGATTATTTACGGTAAAGACGTTGTTAACGGCTATACCGAACCAACCCTGCACCGACGCCGCCGCGAGTGTAAATCACAGTTGATACGTCAGGCAGCCTGACAGCCATCGATACTGAGCTACATTGGCACCCCCTGCCCCATCGTTCATTGGTTAGGGCGGTGCCTTTTTCGAACATTGGTTAATTCAAGGGACAGACCACCAGCAGAACAGATACATCAAAGAACACTACCACTTCATTAATTTCATAGAGTGTTTAGGTAACGCTGCCAACACGGGCCGACCCGCAAAGCGGCGAAGGTTCAGCACACGCAGTGTGCGAGCGTGCTTGGCGTGTTGTTACACGCCACGCTTTAAAATGATTTTTTCTACTTTTCGATAAGATATTTTTGCAAGTCTCTCTCTTGCCTAACAACATGCAAAATATAAACTGCACTATCTTCAATTTTATAGAAAATACGGCACGGACTAACGACTACTTCTCGATAAGCAAGTGACTTTAATTCGGCAGGTACTTTCNCCGGCTTTGGGTGATCAGCCAATCGGTCCACTTTTGAGAATATTTTTTGAATCAACGCCTTCGCTGCTTGAACATTACTTATTGCGATGTACTCGGCAATCTCATCAAGATCGCTTAAGGCCGGTTCCGTCCAAATTATTTCAGCCACTTAGCCGTTCTCTCTTTGGCAGCATCACTTGACATGACATGACCCTCGGCAATGGCTTTTTCACCGCGAGCAATACCCTCAAGAATCCGCATTCGAGACTGCATAAATTCATAGTCCTCAACATCAACAAGGTACGCAGACGGCTGACCATGCTCAGTAATTAGAACGGGTTCCTTGGATTGATGTAGCTCAGCAAGGATTTTAGTTGCTTGCCTCTTAAGCGTCGTTACAAGCTCAACTTTCATAATGAAACACTCATAATTTACTTAAACGAAAGTGATATCATAGTACCACTTTCAAATAAGCAATTGCCGTGGGTCGACTATCGTGTAACGCCGGCAGCACAGGCCGGAGCCGCAAAACAGCGGAGGTCCAGCAAATGTTTGCATTTGCGATCGTGCCAACACCTCAGACTGTTTAGCAAATAACTTATTGACCATAGTTACTTGTTAAGTGTGTTTCTCATAGCTGGCTATTATTGTAGTGCTATGAACGGATGATTCGAAGTACTTATCTTTAACCAACAAATACTCTGAATTAATAAAAAAACCACTCATAATTTCTTCACTTGGAAACTGTATCGTAAACACACGATTTATGTTTTCAGGTGTCTCACTTTTTAGAACGTTTGAAACTTCAAAATCATATCCGAATGAACCACCATATGTTTCCAATATTGGCATCATTGCAGCACGGTACGCTCTATAAACATCATTATCTTGTACCTCAAGCCCTACAAGCATTTCATACATTGCATTCACTCCAAACTCTAATAAGGCCATATAGAATAGCGACTACTGCTCTTTAACGACACTCGAAACACTTAACGCCAGCAGTACGGGCCGGAACCGCAACGCGGCGGAGGTCCAGTAAATGCGCAGCATTTACGAGCGTGCCTGCGCTTGTATGGTTAATATATCCCTGTTTGGGTAAAGTGGGGCCCAAGCTTTAGCTGCAACTAAAGTCCTTCTATGTAGCAGTTCGATGCCTGCCAGGATCCTCTGTGAGAGACCGATAACAAAGTGTGAACACTACCTAGAACTCCAAGCATTAAAACTCGGATAGTCAAATGGGCCCCGAGCACGTATAGCAAGGCAGAGTAAGCTTATTATGAATAGCATTTTATTACAAAAAGAAGTAAACGTCGGTGTCGATACTGGCAAACATCAACTCGATGTTCACATCAGACCTTTAGATATTTTCTTTACCGTTGAGAATACAAACAAGGGCATTAAAAAAGCCATTAGAAAAATACACGCCTACTCGAATCATTATCGAAGCAACAGGAAGACTGGAACATGAGTTCATTTCGGCTTGCTCTGAAGCTAAGAAAGTAGCATCTATCAAGGTCGAAGAAGGACGCGAGGAGGCAGGCCAAAAGTGAGAACAACATTGTTTATGTCAATGATGTCTTCCATCCAATGAAACCCAGTTTTTAAGGCTCAATATCAACGTTTTGTCGCCGCGGGAAAACCAAAAAAAGTAGCTATAATTGCCTGCATGAGAAAGATGATTGTGATACTTAACTCAATGGTTAGAGACGGCACCCACTGGGCGCCTCAGACTGTTTAGCAAATAACTTATTGACCATAGTCACTTGTTAACTGTCATTTTCGCCTTTGGTAACTGGATTCTTGCCCAAGTTGAATCAATGTTAGTCCATCTCCCTCATTCAATAGCTTATAGTGCACATCAATAGAATTTTCTCGAACTAACACCGGCTCAAATTTGCAGGAAAATGCTCCACTTTCAATATTGGTAGCTATGATTTCGATTCCATTTTTCGGTGTTATCGAAAACCTATCTTTTTCAAGCTGACTAATCTGATACTCGGGTAGCGTTAACTTATACTTTGCAGTCAGATCAAGGCCATCACACCTATTTTGCAGTAATCCCACACTACCTATTACAACTCCAAAATAGGAACCTTTTTCATCAATAATTATTGTATAAGAGTCCGCTTCAGGAAAACTGCTATTCTCCCATTCCCCTACTAACAGGCTACCACTCAACATCTGATTAGATTCTTTTCTGTCTTCACTGTCACCACATCCACAAAGAAACAGGATAGTAGAAATACCAAATAGATAGCTTTTCATAGATTCGTCCCCTGAAAATACTAGATACTATCTAAAGTTCGTGTACCTTAAATGACAGTGGTCTGACCAACGAACAGTTAACGCCAAAAGAACCGGCGGTTTACCGTCCGGTTGCTTTTCTTGTTATAGCGTGAACTCTCTAATTTGAATATGGTTGCCTTCAGGGTCAGCTATATTGCACACTTTGAATACAGGGTTTGACCACTCACCGTCCAACGCCTTGCCACCCAATTTTACTGCTTTATCTCTTGCTCTTTCGTGATTTTCTACTGTAAGAAATATTTTGACAGTATTGAAATTATGCTCTGGTATTTCAATGGGTGGAACATGTACGACAATATTAAATTCATCACTACCAATGCTGATGAAATCATCTGTTTCTCGTACCATAGCCATATCGAACATTTCAATGTAGAACTGAGACAAGTTCTTAATATTCTTTGAGTAAACTATAACCCCGCTGCTTGAAGGTGTACTCATATCTACCTCATCATTGAGCTATAACGCCCACAGCACAGGCGGAGCGTCAGCGACGTCCAGCGCAACGAAGTGGAGCGATTGTGCCTGTGCTTGTTAGCCGTGCATGCATAATTCAGCAATTTTTTGTGCCTTTTCTATACTAATGCCATTTGTGAAATCATGATAAAACTCATGGTCAGTTTCGTGAAGACACAAAAGTGGCCTAGCCCCCTCACTTTGTGGAAAAACATCGGTTGCTAGAGAGTGAGTGCTTGCATAGTAAGGTAGCTCGCTGCAGAACCAACCGAAATAACCATTACTTGTGTCTGGTTCATCCCATGTGTCTACGTAATGGTTATAGCTTTTCTCACTTAATGAAACCCAGACTCCCCACATAAATGGCTCAGTTACGCCATGTATTGGTATTTCAATTATTACTCTAGCGAAATAATGAGTGCCATCTGCATCAGTGTAATAACAAAGATCATCATTGATTTTGCCATTTGCTTTTATTTCTTCAGGCTGCATTAACCATGGATCTGGAGCTTTAAAACCAAAGCTTGGCGAGCCTTCGTGGATGTTGCCACAACAAGAGCACGTAAAACTAAATATTCCTGCCATATCTTTATTCCTTTATTCGGCTAACGCTCGCAGCACGGGCCGGAGCCGCAACGCGGCGGAGGTCCAAGCCACGCAGTGGCTGAGCGTGCCTGCGCTTGTTCTGTGCCGCCCTGCTACTCTGAGCGCCCTGCAAATCAGAAAGCTTAATGACACGAATTAATGTATGTGCGGTAGCCTAACACAACCCGATAGATTGC